>NZ_JBEZLR010000117.1:0-30867 GCF_040652275.1 Streptomyces sp. NPDC048275 | reverse complement strand
GGTACTGCAGGGGGGACCCTGTGGGAGAGTAGGACGCCGCCGAACTAATTGTAGAGAAAACCCCTGTACCGGGAATCCGGTACGGGGGTTTTCTGTATTTCAGGTCGTTTGCACGGTTGGCCGGTTTGCTGCCGGGGGCCTTTCTCGGAAACCGCCAACACTTCGGGACGAAGTGTTGGCGGTTCTTGCCGTAGTCCGTCGAGCTGACAGTGCCGAGCTTGAGCTGCAACTTCAGCAGCTGCTGCTTGCCAAAGTCCAGGCTGAAGCCCGCAAATTCGTACTTGTACTTGCTGCCGTCCACCAAGATGGCGTCGGCGTCGGCGGTAGCCCGCGGCGGCAGGCTTCGGGGCGTCCGAACCGCTGGTGCCGGTGGCCAGGGCGGTGCCACCGCCGGCCACGATGAGGGCGGCGGCGATCCCGGCTATGGCCGTGTTTCATGGGGCGTCCGGAGCGTCCTTCGTGTTGATCGTGCGCCACTTGTGGCAGGCCGGCTCCAAGGTTTCCTGGACCAGGTCCTCCGCCGCCTCGCGGTTACCCGTCAAGACGAGGGCGCCGCGGAATAACGCCGCGCTGACCGGGCGTCGACGAAGCCGCGGAAATCGACCTTCGACGGACCCGCTGAGGTCGGCGCTCAGTTTCCACTCGGTTGCCAGATCCACACGCTCCTCCTTTCCTGTCACCGTTCCTAAAGACTGAGTGGGAGTGAGTCCTGTTGCCAGGACTCCTGCTCAGCCGCGTGCCCCGAACGGTCTTGGGCACACTGGTCCCCCGCTTTCGCTCCACGGCCCGGTGGCGCGCACCGCCTCCGCGGCCTGCCGGTCGGTGAGTCCCTCCACGAACTGCAACACCAGCACCAACGCCAGCCCACCCGGTGACCAGGCCGGTTTGCCCCGCGCCGGGAACAGGTCCGCGAACTCCTCGTCGGTGAACAACGGACCCAACTCGTCACGGACCCGGACCGCCAGACTCCCCTTCGGGAACGCGGCCCGCGCCACCCGCACCGTCTCCGCCGGAATCTCCCCAGATCCCCTCGGCCGCATCGACATCCGCACCCACCCCATACGACAACATCGGCCTTCAAGACCACAACCAGGTCTTGAAGGCCGACGTCACGCGAGGCCCCGAATTAACCAACAGCGTCCCACCCGGGAACGGGGCCCTCGTACACGTACAGGCAAGAAGATCAGAAGCGGCGCGTGATCAGCGCCCTCTTCACTTCCTGGATCGCCTTCGTGACCTCGATGCCGCGCGGGCAGGCGTCCGTGCAGTTGAAGGTCGTGCGGCAACGCCACACGCCGTCCTTGTCGTTGAGGATCTCGAGGCGCTGCTCGCCCGCTTCGTCACGGCTGTCGAAGATGAAGCGGTGGGCGTTGACGATGGCCGCCGGGCCGAAGTACTGGCCGTCGTTCCAGAAGACCGGGCAGGACGACGTGCACGCCGCGCACAGGATGCACTTGGTCGTGTCGTCGAAGCGCTCGCGGTCCTCGGCGGTCTGGAGGCGCTCGCGGGTGGGCTCGTTCGTGTCCTTGGTGATCAGGAACGGCATCACGTCGCGGTAGGCCTGGAAGAACGGGTCCATGTCGACGACCAGGTCCTTCAGGACCGTCAGCCCCTTGATGGGCTCGACCGTGATCGGCTTCTCAGGGTTGATGTCCTTGATCAGCGTCTTGCAGGCCAGGCGGTTCTTGCCGTTGATCCGCATGGCGTCCGAGCCGCAGATGCCGTGCGCGCAGGAGCGGCGGAAGGTGAGGGTTCCGTCGACATCCCATTTGATCTTGTGGAGGCCGTCGAGGACGCGCTCCTTGGGGTCGATCTCCAGCTGGAAGTCTTCCCACGTCGCCTCGGCCGAGACCTCCGGGTTGAAGCGGCGGACTCGGAACGTGACCGTGATGTAGGGAGAGGCCGTGGACTCTGCCTCGACCTTGTCCAGAACAGGGGTAGCCATCAGTACTTACGCTCCATCGGCTGGTAGCGGGTCTGGACGACCGGCTTGTAGTCGAGACGGATGGACTCGGTGCCGTCGTCGCCGACCTCGCGGTACGCCATGGTGTGGCGCATGAAGTTGACGTCGTCGCGGTTCGGGTAGTCCTCGCGGTAGTGACCGCCGCGGGACTCCTTGCGGGCGAGGGCGGACACCGCCATGACCTCGGCCAGGTCCAGGAGGTTGCCGAGCTCAATGGCCTCCAGGAGGTCCGTGTTGAACCGCTTGCCCTTGTCCTGGATCGAGACGTTCCGGTAGCGCTCGCGCAGCTCGGCGATCTTCTCGACCGCGGTCTTGATCGTCTGCTCGGTGCGGAACACCATCACGTTGGCGTCCATGCACTCCTGCAGCTCCAGGCGCAGGGTCGAGACCCGCTCCGTGCCGGTGGAGTTGCGCAGGTTCTCGACCTGGGAGACGACCTGCGACGCGGGGTCCTCGGGCAGCTCGACGTAGTCGGCCTTGGCCGAGTACTCGGCGGCCGCGATACCCGCACGACGACCGAAGACGTTGATGTCGAGCAGCGAGTTGGTGCCCAGGCGGTTCGCACCGTGCACCGACACACACGCGACCTCGCCGGCCGCGTACAGGCCCGGGACGACCGTCGTGTTGTCCGACAGGACCTCACCCTCGACGTTCGTCGGGATGCCGCCCATCGCGTAGTGCGCGGTGGGCTGGATCGGGATCGGGTCCGTGTACGGCTCGATGCCCAGGTAGGTGCGCGCGAACTCCGTGATGTCGGGCAGCTTGGCGTCCAGCTGCTCCGGCGGGAGGTGGGTGAGGTCGAGGTAGACGTGGTCGCCCTCGGGGCCGCAGCCACGGCCTTCGCGGATCTCCGTGTAGATGGAACGCGATACGACGTCACGGGACGCGAGGTCCTTCATGACCGGCGCGTACTTCTCCATGAAGCGCTCGCCGTCCTTGTTGCGGAGGATGCCGCCCTCACCGCGGGCGCCCTCCGTCAGCAGGATGCCCATGCGCCAGATGCCGGTCGGGTGGAACTGGAAGAACTCCATGTCCTCCAGCGGCAGTCCACGACGGTAGACCGCCGCCTGGCCGTCACCCGTCAACGTGTGTGCGTTGGACGTCACCTTGAAGAACTTGCCGGTGCCGCCGGACGCGTAGATCACGGCCTTCGCCTGGAAGACGTGGATCTCGCCGGTCGCGAGTTCGTACGCCACCACACCGGCCGACTTCTTGACGCCGTCGACCTCGGTGATCAGCTGGTCGAGGACGTAGAACTCGTTGTAGAACTCCACGCCCTCCTTCACGCAGTTCTGATACAGCGTCTGGAGGATCATGTGGCCCGTGCGGTCGGCCGCGTAGCAGGAGCGGCGCACCGGCGCCTCACCGTGGTTACGGCTGTGACCGCCGAAGCGGCGCTGGTCGATGGTCCCGTCGGGCGTCCGGTTGAACGGCAGGCCCATCTTCTCCAGGTCGAGGACCGAGTCGATGGCCTCCTTCGCCAGGATCTCGGCGGCGTCCTGGTCGACCAGGTAGTCACCGCCCTTGACCGTGTCGAAGGTGTGCCACTCCCAGTTGTCCTCCTCCACGTTGGCCAGCGCGGCAGCCATGCCGCCCTGCGCGGCGCCCGTGTGGGAGCGGGTGGGGTAGAGCTTCGTCAGCACGGCGGTGCGGCTGCGCTTCGTCGCCTCGATGGCGGCGCGCATGCCGGCGCCGCCGGCGCCGACGATGACTGTGTCGTACTTGTGGATCTTCATGAGTGCTTTTCTCAGTCCCTCAGTCCCGTGCGCCTAGCGGATGTTCGGGTCGAAGGTGAAGATCACCAGCGTGCCCAGCAGGATCGTGAACACCGTGGCGGTGTAGAGCAGGCCCTTCAGCCACAGCCGCGTGTTCGCGCGCTCCGCGTAGTCGTTGATGATGGTGCGCAGGCCGTTGGCGCCGTGCAGCATCGCCAGCCACAGCATCAGCAGGTCCCAGGCCTGCCACCAGGGGGACGCCCAGCGGCCCGCGACGAACGCGAAGCCGACCTTGGAGACGCCGCCGTCGAGGACGAGCTGGATGAGCAGGTGGCCGATGACCAGGACGACCAGGACGATGCCGGACAGGCGCATGAACAGCCAGCCGTACATCTCGAAGTTGCCGCGGGTCGACTTCGGGGTCTTCTTGGTGCGCTTGCGCGGGGCCTCGATGAGCGGCGCCGGGTTGTCGACGTCGTACGCCGAGAACGCGCCCTCGACGGGGCCGATGCCGGAAGCGGCGGTCTCTGTAGTGGACATCTGTGTCAGCTCCCGAATACTTCGCGGAATGCGTGACCGAGGACGGGGTACAGCGCCCCGGCCATCAGCACGACCCAGATACCGACGACGGACCAGAGCATCTGCTTCTGATAGCGCGGGCCCTTCGACCAGAAATCGACGGCGATGACACGCAGGCCGTTGAGCGCGTGGAAGAGGACGGCGGCGACGAGGCCGTACTCCAGCAGCGCGACGATCGGCGTCTTGTACGTGGCTACGACCTTGTCGTAGTCCTCGGGGGATACACGGACGAGAGCGGTGTCCAGCACGTGTACGAACAGGAAGAAGAAAATGCAGACGCCGGTGACTCGATGAGCCACCCAGGACCACATTCCTTCCCGGCCGCGGTACAGCGTTCCAGCCGGCACGGAAGACCCTCCGGGAGCGGGGATTGGGGCCGCGCCGGCTTCTGTGTCGGTGGGCCCGGCCGGGTACGGTCCACCGGCCCTGGCCATCGTAGCGACGAGTTGTCGGAACGCTTACAGCGGCCCTATCTATGTGATCAAACTGGCAATCAATCAGGCACGTTCGGGCTATTGCGAGGAATTGTCGGATGAGGGTTGGTTGTGGCTGATCGTGCCCACGCGGCGGAGCCGCACCATGTCACTGCCCCAGGCCCTGAAGGGGCGCGTAGTGCTGGACCAGGCGGAACAGGCGGCCCCTGGCCAGGCGACGGAGTTCGTCCGCCGTGATGGTGCGTTCCTCCTCCGGATCGTTTGCCAATCGTGATCGGATGGCGGCGAGTACCCGGTCGGGGGTTTCCGTCGGAGGTATGTCGTCCAGGCAGATAACGAACACGTGTCCGAAACGGCTCTCGTACGCGGCGTGCGCGGCGCTCAGCGCGGTGTGGGCGGCGGAGTACGCGCCGTCGGGGAGCGGCGTGAGTGACTCGCCGGCCAGGGCTTCGGCGAGGTCGGCGGCGGTCAGGTCGTACGCCGCCTCGTCGGCCGCGGCGAGCAGTGCGTCCAGGTCCGGGTAGGGCCGGTGGTCGGCGAGCCGGTGGGCCCAGCGCAGGCTGCGGCAGCAGGTGAGGAGGGTGGCCTCGACGGCCTCGAAGGACGCGGAGTTGAACGGCTCCAGGCGGGCCGGGGGCGGCGGCACGCTCTTCTGCTCGGCCAACTCTGGCAGCTCGGGCAGGTCGACCTGGCCGGGGAGACGTGGGAGACGGTGCGAAGGCAGCGTGGGTCCTCGGCGATGGATGGAGGTGTGGGTTCTCGGAGATGGGATGAAGATGGAAAGCGGTGACGTCACTCGGATGCCACCTGTGTGTCGGCTGGGAAAGAAGTGAGAGTTGTGCCGCCACGCTACCGACCGTTGACGGGAGCTGTCCGACGGATGCCCGAATTTCACCCGACCGGGAGAGTTTCGGTACGTGTAGTGGACGGTTGAAGTGGAGATGGGGGCTTGAGTTTCCCCGACGTGTACGACGTGACGTGTATGACGTGACGTGTACGACGTGACGTGTACGACGTGACGTGTACGACGTGACGTGTATGACGTGAGGTGCGCGACGTGAGGGGCGTGATGCGGTGAACAGGGGCAGGCGACGGGCGCCGAGGCAAGAGAGGCGGCGGCCGGTGCTGGTCGTGACGGGTGTCGCCGTGGCGGGTGCCCTGGCGGCGACCGTCGCGCTCTGGCCCTCCGGAGGCAGCGGCGAGGTGACGGGGGCCGGCGTGCTGCCGGGCGGGACGTCCACGTCGGCGGCCGCTCCGTCTCCCTCGCCGACCCGGACGTACCCGCTGTCCCGGACCCCCCGCACGATTCCCGCCGTACGCGAGCACACCCCCGCCCGCGGGCCCGGCTGGCGTCCCGCCACGGGCGCCCGCGTGGTCGTGGGCGACGGTGACCTCGCCGACGAGGGGCGGCTGCTCGCCGGCGAGCTGAAGCTGTCGTACGCCGGACAGACACAGGCCCGGGACGGGGATGTCGAGCTGGGCCTGAACGACACGAACGCCGACCCGGAGTCGTACACCCTGACCGTGAAGAACCGCCGGGTCACCATCACGGCCCCCGGCGAGGCGGGTGTCTTCTACGGCACCCGCACCCTCAAGCAGGAGGTGCAGGGCGGCGGCGCGGCGTCCGAGGGTGTCGTACGTGACCAGCCCGCGAAGCCGCGGCGCGGGCTGATGCTCGACATCGCGCGCAAGCACTTCACGGCGGCCTGGATCGAGGACCGGATCCGGGAGCTGGGTGATCTGAAGTTCAACGAGCTGGGCCTGCACTTCTCCGACGACCAGGGCTTCCGCATCGCGTCGACCACGCACCCGGAGATCGTGTCGAAGGAGCACCTCAGCAAGGCGGAGGTGACGCGGATCATCGAGCTCGCGAAGAGCCGGCACATCACCGTCGTCCCCGAGATCGACTCGCCGGGGCACCTGGGCGCGGTGCTCGCCGCGCACCCCGAGCTTCAGCTGCGCAATGTCTCGGGGGTGGCCACCCGCGGCGCGATCGACATCTCCAAGCCCGCGGCGGCGGCCCTCGTCGACGACCTGCTGAACGAGTACGCGGGACTGTTCCCCGGCTCGCAGTGGCATCTGGGCGGCGACGAGTACCAGGCGCTGACGGTGGCGAACCCGGAGGCTTCCTATCCGCAGTTGGCCACCGCGGCCAAGAAGGCCTACGGCGCGGGCGCGGGCGTCGCCGATCTGGCGACCGGCTGGCTCAACGGCCGCGCCGAGGTGGTCCGCGGGCACGACCGGACGATGCGGGCCTGGAACGACGGGTTCTTCCGCGGGGGCACGGTGCGGGCGGACAGCGACCTGCAAGTCGCGTACTGGACCGGCAAGGAGATCGGCGCGCGGCCGCCCGTCGAGTATCTGAGCGCGGGCCGCAAGGTCCTCAACTACAACGACGAGTTCCTCTACTACGTCCTCGGCGAGCCGCAGACCTTCGTCTACCCGACCGGGCAGCGCATCTACGAACAGTGGACCCCGCTCGTCCTGCGCGGCACCACCCCGGTTGCCGCGACGTACAACGACCAGATCCTCGGCGGGACCTTCGCCGTCTGGTGCGACCGTTCGGGCGCGCAGACCCAGGACCAGGTGGCGGCGGGGATCAGGATGCCGCTGCGGGCGACGGTCCAGAAGCTGTGGGATCCGGGGCGGCCGGCGTTGTCCTGGGCGGACTTCAAGAGCATGGCGGACCGACTGGGCTGAAACGACTGGACGTACGGGCGGAGCGAACCGTATCTTCCGCGTATTCGTGTGCCGGGCGTGCCCCTGAGGAGGGGCGCGCCCGGTTTCTTGTGCATGTCATTCGGGGGTTCCATGATCTGCCAGCGCTGTCGCCAGTTCGCCGCCTCGACGCCCGACGGGCTGTGCTCCGTGTGCGCCGACGCGCCCGCGCCGGCCCCCGTACCCATGTCGGTGGGCACCATGACGCCGCCGCACGGTCCGGCCTGGCTGCGCTCGCCGGTCGGCCTCGGAAAAGCCGCCGCGGTGCTGCTCGGTGTGGTCGCCGCCGCCGATCTCTTCGCCCTCTGGGCCGACATCAGGATGTCCGACGTGGCGGGCGCCATCGCGGACGGCGACCTCAGCGAAGCGCGCCAGTCGCAGGCCGATTCCGTGGACGCGCTCTACTCCGTGGCCGGCATCGCGCAGACGTCCGCCCTCGTCGCGGCCATCGTCGTCTACCTGATCTGGTTCCAGCGGGTACGGGTGAACGCCGAGGTCTTCAACCCGTTCGGGCACAGCAAGAAGCGCGGCTGGGCGGTCGGAGGATGGTTCGTGCCGGTGGTGAACCTCTGGTTCCCGCGTCGGATCATGCTGGACATCTGGGACGCGAGCAGCCCCGCGGGTCGCGGTCGGCACGGGCTTGTCAACGCCTGGTGGACGCTGTGGATCATGTCGCTTGTGGCCGACCGGGCCGGGTTCACCGCGTACCGCAGGGCCGAAACGGCCCAGGAGATCCACGACGCCGCCAGTCAGGTGATGTTCGCGGACGCCCTCGACCTCGCGGCCGCCGTGCTCGCGAGCCTCGTGGTCCTGCGGCTGACCCGGATGCAGAACGAGAAGGCTCTGCGCGGCCCGGTCCCCGCGGCCGTCTGAAGCGCGCCGATTCGCCCGATTCGCTGGCCAACCCCCCTACCCCTGTGGTGTATTCGGCCCGAGCCGTACCAAGACACCAGGGGGAACCGTCATGGGCTACTGGGGGTACTACGTCGTCGGCAGAAGCGAGCGGCCGCTCGCCGAACTGGACGCGCTGGCCGACGCGGACGGAATGGTGCTGCGGACGACGGCACCCGACGGCTGGCAGGTGTGGGAGTACCCGAGCGGCGACGGCGACGTCGGCAGCATGAACACCCTGGCCCGGGAGACCGGCGCGCCCGCGCTCTTCGGGTACGTCATGGACAGCGACTGCGTGGTCGTCGAGGCGGCCGGGCCCGAGAGCGGCACCTGGACGACGTGTCTGGCCCGGGCCGCCATGGCCGGGTACCTCGAGGCGGGCGAGGAGGGGCTCACCGTCGACGACTACTTCCTGGAGCCGCCCGACGCCGCCGAGCGGGCCGTCACCTGGGCCGCGGAGGCCGGGCGCACGGTGGTCGCGGGCCCACTGCTCGAGGTGCTGACCGCGGACGCCGACCCGTTGGCTGAAAACCTCCTGTTCCGGTTCCTGGACCGGCTCGGCGTTGTGCCTCTGTGAGCTCCTGTGACACTCCCGGTCTGTTGCACGCAGTAAGGGGAAGTGCGGGCTCCGTGAGAAACAGGCGCCCTGTCGTGGTGTTCGAGGAGTTCGAGGGAGGCGCGATGAGCCTGGTGGACCTGATCGCTCAGGCCGACGAGCGTGGTCTGGCGGCGAGCGGACTGGCTTGTTTGGATCGGTGCGTTCCCTTGCTGGGCGGTGATGACGACGACGTCTTGCGGCCTTTGTGGACGAGCCTGGTGGATGGGGAGGCTTGGGGGGAGCGGGTCGCGAAGGCACGGGCGGATCTGGGCGAGCCGGGGGACGCGGACCCTGACTGTGACTCCGACGCTGACCCCGGCTTCGGTCCCGGCTCGGGTGCCTCGCCCGACGAGCAAGCCGCCTTCCTCGTCCGTCGTATGCTCGCGACCGTTCCGGTCGAGTCCTCCGCCGATGCCTTGCGGGGGTGGGCCGACGCCTGTTCCGTGGCGGCGCTGCGGATCCACGAGCTCCTCGACATCGCCGCCGACGGCACGTCCTCGGTGGCGGCACGCCGCGAGGGCCGTACGGACGGCATGTCACCGCTCGTCGCCGCCGAGCTGCGGCGCCAGATCGCCATCCTGGAGCTGCTCGCGGACCGGGGCGCGGGCGGGCTGCGGCTTGTCCTGGGCCAGTCGACGGAGGGGCGGCGGGTGGTGCGGGCGGTGGTGTCGCGCCGGGCACGGGGGCGGGCGTAGGCGACGCCGGCGCCTCGCCCGGTAGGGGATCTCCCGTGTCGTACCGCCGCGCCTCGCCGGTATGGCGTTCTGCGGGTCCTGTCGCCAAGACCCCGCCGGTACGGCGCCCTCCGTGTCGTAAACCTGTCCGCGTCGTAAACCCGTCGCCTGCGAGAGTCCTGTGACCGTCCTGCGGGCGCCGCGGGGCGATCCCGCGCCGGTGTCGGGGAGTGATCGGACGGGCGTGACGAATTCTGTTCGGAGGGCGCTCTTTCGAGTGTGAACGCAACTCAAGCAACCCGGCCCCAAGCTGCGACGAAGCCCATCCGCTGGGCGGCGGACGCGGTCGCGACGATGCGTGAGGGCGCGCGGCTGCGCCTCGACTACTCCGTGCAGAGTCTGTGGCGTGTCGACCGGCTGATCGAGGAGATACGCCGGGAGGGCGCGCCGTACGCCGCCGTCGAGACGGTGCTGCGCGGCTTCGGGGCGTACGGCGGTGAGGTCGTCGCCCGGCACACGGGTGCGGAGTGGTGGGAGACGGGCGGCGATCATTGGATCCGTACGCCTGACGGGCGGCTGTGGGACCCGATCGACGAGGCCCGCCGCTGCTACGCGGGCGACGGGTCGCTGCGGCTGCTGTGTCGGGAGGCCACGCGTTGAGCCCGCGACTCGATCGTCGACGACTGTGCGCGGCGGCGGGAGTGCCCGCCGCCGCAGAGGCCGAGTGTCTCCGCGAGGTCTTCCCACTGCGCGCCCTCGGAGTCGGACAGGCACACATGTCCCACCGGATGCCCGGGCTCCGCACACGTCAGGTCACCGTGGTCCGGCCACACGAGCCCGGACATGGTCGCCGGCTGACTGTCCGTAACGGCCTTTGCCCTGAATGTCCGTACGATCGCGACCCCGTCCCGCGCTCCTGTATAACCGGGCCCCTTATACGGAACGGGAGACCCTGGATATGAGAGCTCGCTTCGGATGCGCGGCGTTGGTCGGTGTACCGCTGTCGTGGTTGCTGGTCGGCTGTTCTGCCGGTGGCGGGGCGGGAGAGTCGCCGAATGTGGTGGATTCGGCGGTCAAGGCGACTCCTGACGTGAAGAAGGAGCGACAGTTCGCGGCGCCGAAGACACCGGAGGAATTTCTGGATCGTGCCCGGGAGGCAATGGCGGCTGAGGGCGGGTGGGCCTTCGAGGTGAAGGGGGAGGAGGGGCTCGTGCTGCAGGGGCAGGAGAGTGCCGCTTCCTATACGTCCACGGTGCGGCGGACCGAGCATCCCGAAGCCCTTCACTCGACGGGGACCATCGCCAGTAAGGGGGCGAGCGAGGCCGAAGAGGTCTTTGTCCTAGGGGGAGTTGGCTATGTGAAGGAGGGAGGGGCGGACTCCGTATGGAAGAAGGGGCCCGTCTCCGACCCGGACATCGCCAACAAGGTGGAGGACCCTGTGGACGCCCTTGAGGCGTTCGAGAGTTACGCCGAGGCGGGCGAAGGGGCCGTTGCGGTGGTGGAAGCGGATGGCGAGGTACAGCTTCAAGTGGACGTCGAAGCACGGCCGTTGGCCGAGGTCGAAGACCGTCCCGCGGTCGAGAAGGCGGTACGGGAACTGGAACCGACCCTCACGCAACTGCGGAAGTCCGGGGTCACGGCGGGCAAGGACCAGATTCTGCTGAACCGGCTCGACGAGGTACTGGTCCTCGATGCCAAGACCTTCCACATCATCTCCCACCGCTTCGAGTGCAGCTTCCTGATCCCCTACCAGGGGCAAAGCATCGGCTACAGCCAAAATGTCCGGGAGGAGAACCGAGGTGTGTTCGACGGGGACATCCGGCTTCCGGCGGGCGTCAGTTGAGTGACCTTGATTCCGCGTTCCGGTGGTGTTCCGTAACGGTCATCGCTCGCCGCGGAAGCTTTTGTACTCGTCGTTCATCAGATCCCAGAACGACCTGTAGCGGACTGCGCCGGGGAGCCAGTGGGCGAGGTACCAGGCTTCCCACTCGCCGTCGGAGGTCACCACGCAGGGGTTGAGCAGGTAGACGTCGGTGGACTCCGGGGTATGACCGATCTTCAGCGTCTGTGGCAGGTACTGCGGTCGGATCGTGGCGGGGTCCTGGGTCTCGCCATAGACGAAGTACTCCTCGTCGCAGACCCGCAGCTCGTCATCGCCGTATCCGTCGGTCCAGTCGGCCACGAGCCCGGCATCGATCTCACGGGCCCATCCCCCCTCTCGTACCGGCAGGATCTGCTCGATGTCGTGCGTCGTGTCGAGCCAGCCGTCGCTGGTCAGCAGGAACTGCCGATAGCTGGGCGGAAGCGCGGTGCCCAGACGGTTCTCGAGCGCTCTGACCTCCTCAGCGGGCGCCCCAGTGGTACCCAGCCAGCGAGCCCTGCGGATCTCGTCGGCAAACGGCTCGGCCCGCTCCTGCTCATGCAGGACCGGATCCAGCCACTCATCACTCCAGCGCTGCAGCAGGTTCCGCCACGCATAGGACGGACCAGGTGCCTGACCTCGCACGTGTTTCACCCGCCCGCGGTCTTGAGGGTGCCGGTGAGGCGGAGGGTGCTCTCGGTGTCGAGGCCGAGGCCGGCTGCCCAGGCGAGGGCGTCGTCGAGGGTGGCGTCCGCGTCGGCCAGGCGGGCGGCGGTGAGGGTGGGGGGCACTGTGCCCTCGTTCAAGAGGGTGGTCCACTGGCGTGCGGTGAGGGAGAGGTAGCGGAGGTCGGCCAGGACGGTCGGGTCGGGGACGTCGGCTCCGGAGAGGTCGAGGCCGCGCAGGTGGGGGACGGTGCGCAGCGGGGTGAGGTCGGCCGGGGCGGTGGTGGTCAGGTCGAGGGAGGCGAGGTGAGGGTGGGCGGTGAGCGGGGTCAGATTGCCGTTGTCGAGGGTGATGCGCAGGGATTCGACGGGCAGGTCGCGCAGCGGCGTCAGGTCGGCGGTGGTGGAGCGGTTGAGGTGCAGGCGGCGGAGGTTGGGGGCGGCGGTGAGCGGGGCGAGGTCGACGAGGCCGGGAGCGTCGTTGATGTGGATCGCCTGGAGGGTGGACGGGACCTCGTCGGGGATGGCGCCGATGATCTGCTGGGGGGCGGTATCGCGGGCTAGTTCCCGCAGGTAGATGCGGTCGCCGCTCTTCTCGTACGCGCCTTGGTCCAGCAGATCCAGGTAGTGGCCGAGGAGTGAGGTGATCGACTCGGTGACGTAGGCGGGTCCGTCGTCGTAGTCGCGGCCGGTGCGGATGATCTGGCCAGGGCGGCCGCCCTGGGCCGGGGCCGTGTCGACGGCCATGAAGTTGCCGTCCTCGCTGGTGGCGAAGCGCAACCAGCCGGGGTGGCCACCGCAGCGGCGGACGGTATTGGTGGGGGTGGTGTCGAAGACGAGGTTGTGCCGAACCAGTAACCCCACGCCGTGACCTTTGTCACTCCGGTCATGCGTGACGTTCGACGCCCGCGTTCCGCTTGGTCAGGTGGACCGGTGCGTGACCACGCCCCGGCGTGGAGGGGGACGAGGGGGCGGGGCTCGTGGCGGAGCGGACGTCGGTCGATGTGCGGATGCGGCAGCATGCGGCGCGGTTCGTGCGGCAGATCACGGCGCGGAACCGGGTGCCGCTGGACTACTCCGTGAACAGTCTGCGGGTCGTCGACTTCATTGTGGACGGGCTGCGGAAGGGGGAGCCCGAGCCCGGCAGTGTCGAGCATGTGCTGTTCGGGCTCGGCGTGTACACGGGTGAGGTGCTGGTGCGGCGGGCCGGGGCGCGATGGGTCGAATTCGATACCGGGCAGCGGGAGTTGTTCGGCCAGCTTGTCGGGGTGCGGATGGCCGACGGGCGGGTGTGGAACCCGCTCGGCAAGGTCGTGAAGCGGTTCGAGGCGGGGGAGCGGGAATCCGTACGGGCCTTGTATCTGCACCTGCACGGGCGGGCGTCCCGGCAGATGGCCTGAGGTACGAGTGAGGCGGAGGGATGGCTGATGTGCTGTGACATTTCTGTGGGAGCCGACGCTGATGACCACGGGGACGTCGACACGGTCCGACTGTGTCGAACGGCGTGAAATTCGGGCGAACTCGGTGCGAACGAGGACAGTGTTGGGCCAGCGAGGGGAACCCCGCCGCGTGCAGGCGTACGACGGGGACCTGGGCGTCGCCGTCGCGCGGGCGCAGGACGGTGACGAGGCTGCCTTCGCGGCCGCGTACCGGCTCGTGCAGCCCGGACTGCTCGGGTATCTGCGGGGGATCGTCGGTGACGACGCGGAGGACGTGGCGTCCGACGCCTGGCTGGAGATCGCCCGGGATCTGGGCCGGTTCAAGGGGGACGGCGCAGGCTTCCGCGGCTGGACCGCGACCATCGCCCGGCACCGGGCGCTCGACCATCTGCGACGCCTGAAGGTGCGGCCGCGGGCGACCGCGCTCGAGCAGGACGTACTGGAGCTGCCCGGTACGCACAGCACGGACGACCAGGCGCTGGAGTCCCTCTCCACTCAGGACGCCCTGGAACTGGTCGCCCGGCTGCCCCGCGACCAGGCCGAGGCCGTACTGCTGCGGGTGGTCGTCGGACTGGACGGGCCCGCCGCCGCGCGCGTCCTCGGCAAGCGCCCGGGCGCGGTGCGTACCGCCGCCCACCGCGGCCTGAAGCGTCTTGCGCGACAGCTCGGCGTCGAGGGTGTGACGGATGAGGCACCCCGGACGCTGGGGGAGTCGGGATGAGCGGCAAGAAGTCGGCGGGCGACTCGAGTGGGTCGGGCAAGCCGAGTGGGTCGGGCAGGTCGAGCAAGTCGAGGACGTCGGGCAGTTTCAGGGATGGATCCGGACATGGGTGAGCGGCAGAGCGGTGGCGGGACACCCGACCGTCGGGTCGCGCGCCCTGTGGGCGACGATCCTGTCGTCGAGGTGCTGCTCACCGCCGCCGTGCGCGGGCGTGTGGCGAGCGATGCCGGCGCGGAGGCGCGGGCCGTCGCCGCGTTCCGTGCCGCGCGCGACGAGGGCGCGCACGCCGTGCGGCCCGCGCGCTCCCGGCGGCGCGACGACTGGCGGCCGCGGGAGCAGCGGAAGGCGGGCCGCTCGCTGCGGACCACGCTCGCCGTGCTGCTGGCGAGCCTGGCGCTGGGCGGGGTCGCGGTCGCGGGCATCGGTGCGGTGTCGGACGGCGACGGTGCGGACCAGGGCGGGACCCGGCCGTCGAGCGGCGCCTCCACGGACCGGTCCGGATCCGAGCCCGCGAACCCGACGCCGCCCGGCTCGGCCGGCCCCGGGCGGGCCGAGCCGGGCGGCCACCCGTCCCAGGCGCAGGACATGGAGGCCCACTGTCGCGCGTACGACGCGGTCAAGGGCCGTGGCAAGGCGCTGAGTTCGACGGCCTGGCAGCGGCTCATCGATGCCGCGGGTGGCGAGGGCAACGTCGAGACGTACTGCGCCGGGCAGTTGGACCAAGGGGTCGCCACGTCTCCGGGCAAGGCGGACAGCGCCGACGGAACCGGTAATCCGGAGAGCACGCCCAAGGCAACGCCGAAACCCAAGAAGTCCAAGGACAAGTAGTAGACCCGGTTCCGCGATGTCCAGGGAAGCAGCAGGTCCCGCCTTCGCCGATGGCAACGGCCGGGGCCGCCACCCCCCACAGGAGAGGCCCCGGCCGTCGCGCGGCACGGGCCGCGCGGCGGCCCGTACTCTCTACAGCGCCACGGCTGCGTTTTGTGTCACACCTCGTTCTGTCACGACGTAGTTGCAAGTTGTACGGACATGGACGAGGAGCAGTTTCAAGTCGTAACGTGCCTTTCGCGCCGGGGCGCGGAGGGCGGACCACCGCAAACCACGAGGGGCCTTAGACCGCAACCATCAATTGAGGAACCACGACGGCGGGAACCCGGTCCGCGAAAGCAGCGCCGGTTCAGGCGCAGAAGGGCACGCGGTGCTGGGGGACGACGCGGAGCTGACCGCCGCGGTGCTTGCGGCACAGGACGGGGACGAGACCGCGTTCCGGACTGTGTACCGCGCGGTGCACCCACGGCTGCTCGGATACGTACGGACGCTGGTCGGTGATCCGGACGCGGAGGACGTCACGTCCGAGGCCTGGCTGCAGATCGCCCGGGACCTGGAGAGGTTCAGCGGCGACGCGGACCGGTTTCGCGGCTGGGCCGCCCGGATCGCCCGCAACCGCGCCCTCGACCACATACGGATGCGCGGGCGCCGTCCCTCGATAGGCGGCGACGAGACCGAGTTGACCGGCCGGGCCGCCGAGTCGGACACGGCGGGCGAGGCCATGGAGGCGCTGGCCACCGACAGCACCCTCTCGCTGATCGCGCAGCTCCCGCAGGATCAGGCGGAGGCCGTCGTCCTGCGTGTCGTCGTCGGCCTCGACGCCAAGACCGCGGCCGACACCCTCGGCAAACGCCCCGGAGCCGTCCGCACCGCGGCGCACCGCGGCCTGAAGCGGCTCGCGGAGCTGCTCGGCGAGGATCCGGCATCCGGTCAGGAATCGGACCCGGGGTCCGATCCGGAATCCGCAGGCGCTCTGGGCGCTGTCCCCCCACAAAGAGAGTCGCGCACACGCGCGGTGACGTCCGCGGGTGTGACGCATACGCGTTCGCGGACGCAGAAGGACATGTGATGGCCGACGAGCACTACAAGTGGCTGGACCGCGAAGCCGCGGAGCGTCTGCTGCGTGGTGAGCCGCTGGATGCCGTCGACGCAGACACCCAGGGCCGGGCGGACCGGCTCGCCGAAGCGCTCGGTGCGCTGGCCGCCGAACCCGCCCTGAGCAGCGCCGAACTCCCCGGCGAGGCAGCCGCGTTGGCCGCTTTCCGCAAGACGCGCACCGCGAAGAACGGTGAGGCGGCCGAGCTCGGCCGCCGCGGCCGCGCGCATGCCGCGCCCCACTCCTCCGACGCCGGTCTGGTCCGTCTGGGCCGCCCGGTTCCGGGTGGTTCCCGGGCTCGTTGGCGCCGCCCCGTGCGCTTCGGGCTCGCCGCGGCGCTGGCCGCCGGGATGATCGGCGGGGTCGCTTTCGCGGCCGGAACCGGAGTGCTGCCGACTCCGTTCCGTGACGACTCGCCGAATCCGGCCGCCACGGTTTCCGCAGCGGTGACACCGGATCGGCCGCTGGTCTCGCCCTCGCCCGGAGCGACGCGGACCGACGGCTCCGCGGCGCCGTTGCCCGGCGCGACCACGAGCGGGTCGCCCGGTTCCGGCTCATCCACCGGCTCCTCTTCCGGGTCCTCGGGCTCCTCCGGTTCCTCGCAGGACGAGGCGCGTGGGGGTGCCACCGCGAGCGGACAGCCCGGCTCGTTCGGCGCGGGAGCGTCGGGCCGTTCCTCCGAGTGGTGGAGCAGGGCGCGCTTGTCCTGCCGTGATGTCCTCGACGGCAAGGCGCTGGAAGCCGACCGCAAGCGCGTCCTGGAGAACGCCGCGGGCGGCGGCGGGCGCGTGAAGGCGTACTGCAAGGTCATCCTGGGCCAGGCGGACGGCAGCATCGGCCAGGACCGGAGCGATCGGAGCGACCAGGACACCGGTGACGACGACCAGGATTCCGGCAGCGGCTCCGGCGGGGACAGCGGTGGTGAGGACGACGCCCACCACATACGCCCGGGCAGCCAGGCCCACCATGGCGACGACGGGATCTTCACCCCGGCGTCGCCCTCGGCCATGGCGTCGCTGCTGCCGCGGAAGCTGACATCGCCGTCCCCGGTCGTGTCGACGCCGACGGCCGTGCCGTCCCCGGCTGTCCCGAGCCCCTCGTACAGCGCGCTGCCGCTGCTCTAGGCGGTCTGAGCTGCGGGAACCCTGTGCGGCCCGGCTCTGACCTGCGGTTTCGTATTTCCTTGAACTTTTCTTCCGGCCGGGTGTGACGTTTTCGGCCGTCGTGGCGCAGTACTGGGTGAGCCGACTGGTCATCGGCCCTCGCACGGAGCCGGGGTTCCCCCCGTACCCATGGCTCGGTGCACACGGCGCGGGCGGGACACGTTCCCCCGGTCCCGCCCGCGCCCCCACTCACCCTCGGGATCGGCCGTCACCAGTAGACGACGACCTTGTCACCCGTACGGACCTGCGCGAACAGTGCCGCGATCTTCCCCTCGTCCCGTACGTTCACGCAGCCGTGCGAGGCGCCGTAGTAGCCGCGGGCCGCGAAGTCGGAGGAGTAGTGGACCGCCTGGCCGCCGCTGAAGAACATCGCGTACGGCATGGGGGAGTCGTAGATCGTCGACACATGGTGGCGGGATTTGAAGGAGACGCTGAACACCCCTTCGCGGGTCGGCGTGTACTGCGAGCCGAACCGCACGTCCATCGTCGAGACCGTCTTCCCGTCGATCATCCAGCGCAGGGTGCGGCTCGTCTTGCTGACGCACAGCACCCGGCCCGTCATACAGCGCGGGTCCGGCCGCGCGGCGGGCTGCCCGCCGTAGGGGTACAGCTCCCACTGGGCCGGCTTGTGCGTCATCCGCTGCAGCCGCTGCCAGGTGACGGTGTCCAGCTCTCCGGTGCTCGGCAGACCCCGCTTGCCCTGGAAGCCCTTCACGGCGGCCGCCGTCGGGGCGTCGTACATCCCTGTCGGAGCGGTGATGAGCCAGGCGACCTGATGCAGCCGGGCCTGGACCTCACGGACGTCGGTGCCCTTGTCGCCGCGGGACCAGAGGACCTTGGGGGCGGGTGGCGTCGGCTCGGCGCTCGGCTCGGTGCTCGGGTCGGAGTTCGGGGTGGTACTTGGACCGGTGCTCGGCTCGGCGTCCTCAGGTGCGGTCGTGCGGTCGATCCGAACGGGCGGCTGCTTGCCGTCCGCGTCCACCGCCTGGGCCGTACAGCCGCCGACCGCGCCCACCGCGAGGAGCGCCGCGAGTGCGGCCAGCGATGTCCTCATGTCCCTTGTCCGCATCCCGACCCCCGTTGTGTTGTCGTGTCCCCTGAGATGCTCCCCGCGGGCGACTGGTTGCGAACTGCGGGATGCCGTGGGGAATGAAACTGTGGACAGGTCTGTGAGCAAGGAGAAGGCAGCTTCAGCGGGAGGCACGGCCATGGCGCGCGAATCCGAGTCCGGACTGCCCATCGAGCCGGTCTACGGGCCGGAGGTCCTGGAAGGCTGGGATCCGGCGCAGAGGCTGGGCGCGCCGGGCTCGTACCCCTTCACCCGCGGTGTGTATCCGTCGATGTACACGGGCCGGCCGTGGACGATGCGTCAGTACGCGGGTTTCGGTACGGCGGTGGAGTCCAACGCCCGTTACCGGCAGCTGATCGCGCACGGCACGACGGGCCTGTCCGTCGCCTTCGACCTGCCCACCCAGATGGGCCACGACTCGGACGCCCCGATCGCGAGCGGTGAGGTCGGCAAGGTGGGTGTCGCGATCGACTCCATCGACGACATGCGGGTGCTGTTCGGCGGGATCCCTCTCGACAAGGTCTCCACGTCGATGACGATCAACGCGCCCGCGGCCCTGCTCCTGCTGCTGTACCAGCTGGTGGCGGAGGAGCGGGGGGTGAGCGCCGACCGGCTCACCGGCACGATCCAGAACGATGTGCTGAAGGAGTACATCGCGCGGGGAACGTACATCTTCCCGCCCAGGCCCTCCCTGCGTCTGATCGCGGACATCTTCAAGTACTGCCGGGCCGAGATCCCGAAGTGGAACACCATCTCGATCTCCGGCTACCACATGGCCGAGGCGGGTGCCTCGCCCGCGCAGGAGATCGCCTTCACGCTCGCCGACGGCATCGAGTACGTGCGCACGGCGGTCGCGGCGGGCATGGACGTGGACGACTTCGCGCCCCGCCTCTCCTTCTTCTTCGTGGCGCGTACGACGATCCTCGAAGAGGTCGCCAAGTTCCGTGCCGCGCGGCGGATCTGGGCGCGGGTGATGCGGGAGGAGTTCGGGGCGAAGGACCCGAAATCTTTGATGCTGCGCTTCCACACGCAGACGGCGGGCGTGCAGCTGACGGCCCAGCAGCCGGAGGTGAACCTGGTCCGCGTCGCCGTCCAGGGCCTGGCCGCGGTCCTCGGCGGCACCCAGTCCCTGCACACCAACTCCTTCGACGAGGCGATCGCGCTGCCGACGGACAAGTCGGCGCGGCTGGCACTTCGTACGCAGCAGGTGTTGGCGTACGAGACGGACGTGACGGCGACCGTGGACCCGTTCGCGGGCTCGTACGCCGTCGAGAGGATGACCGACGACGTGGAGGCGACGACGGTCGCACTGATGACGAGGGTCGAGGAGCTGGGCGGTGCGGTGGCCGCCATCGAGCACGGTTTCCAGAAGGGCGAGATCGAACGCAGCGCGTACCGGATCGCCCAGGAGACGGACAGCGGTGAGCGGGTCGTGGTGGGGGTGAACCGCTTCCAGCTGGACGAGGAAGAGCCCTACCAGCCTCTCCGCGTCGACCCGGCCATCGAGGCCCAGCAGGCGGAACGCCTCGCGAAGCTGCGGGCGGAGCGGGACCAGGCGGCGGTGGACTCGGCTCTGGACGCGCTGAAGAAGGCCGCCAAGGGCGAGGACAACGTGTTGTACCCGATGAAGGACGCGCTGCGGGCTCGGGCGACTGTCGGTGAGGTGTGCAATGCGTTGCGGGGGGTTTGGGGGACTTACGTCCCGTCGGATGCGTTCTGAGCTCGGCGATTACTCCGTGTGAGTGATCGCGGGTGGAAGTCGCATGTCCCCGGTTACTCTCGTGGAGAGTGGGCCCCGAAAAGGAGGACGCCATGGCCGTACTGCAGCAGGAGCTGACCCTGGGCGAGGCTGCCGACCAGCTTGCCCGTGCACTGCCTGGCCACCGCGTGGAGATTCTCCAGGGGAGGCTCACTGTGACGCCGCCGCCGGACGGACCGCACGCCCGGTCGCTGACCAAGATCGGTCGGAGCTTTGAGAAGGCGGGCATCGAAGGGAGCGGGACCGAGTACGTTCAGGGCATCGGCCTCTGGCTGCCGGCGCTGCCAGAGGATTTCGCCGTCCCGGACTTCTCCGTCGTGGACGAGGACTTCTGCGACGCCCACGTGAAGAAGAACTACTACGCACCCAACGTCTTCCGCCTCGTCGTCGAAGTGACCTCCTCCAACTGGTCCGACGACCTCCACACCAAGGTCGAGTGCTACGCCCAGGCTGGCATTCCGGCCTACCTCATCGCGGACCGCAAGCACGACGAGGTGCTCCTCTACACCGACCCGGCCGACGGCAAGTACCCCGACCCCCAACGCTTCAAGCGCGGCCAGAGCGTGCCCGTGCCGGAGTCCGTCGGTGTCCGTGTCGACCTCTCCGTGGACACCCTGCTCGACGGCTGACCCTCGATACCCGAAGGCTGAGTGTCGTACCCCCGTGCGACACTCTGTTTCATGTTCGGCGTCATCGATCTCCCCACCTACCTCGCAGGCCTCATCCTGATCGTCCTGCTCCCCGGCCCCAACTCCCTGTACGTCCTTTCCGTCGCCGCCCGTCGAGGGATACGCGCCGGGTACACCGCCGCGGCCGGGGTCTGGTGCGGGGACGCCGTGCTGATGACGCTCTCCGCGGCCGGGGTGGCCTCGCTACTCCAGGCGAACGCCGTGTTGTTCGGGATCGTGAAGTACGCCGGGGCCGGCTATCTGACGTGGCTGGCGATCGGGATGCTGCGGGCCGCCTGGGGGATGTGGCGGACGCGGCGAGAGAAGGCCGAAGCCCAGGACACCCCCGCCGTCACCGACGAGCGGCCCTTCCGTCGTGCCCTCGTCGTCAGCCTCTTCAACCCGAAGGCGATCCTCTTCTTCGTCGCCTTCTTCGTGCAGTTCGTGTCAGAGTCCAACCCGATTGTGGGGTTCGTGACTCTAGGCGTACTCGCCCAGGTGGCAAGCGTGTTGTACCTGTCTGCGCTCATCTTCGGTGGGTCTCGTCTTGCTGCTGCGTTCCGTCGCCGGAGGACGCTCAGCGCAGGGGCCACCTCGGCGGCCGGGGCGCTGTTCCTGGGGTTCGCCGTCAAGCTGTCTCTGGCAAGCGTGTAGGGGGCTGGCATGTCTCACCTTGACGAAGCTGCGGCCCTGTTCGCCCGCATGAGCCTCCAGGAGCAGCATGCGGCACTAGGAGCCCTCGGCCTGCCCAAGAGGCTCCCGAAGGAGTCCCAGGAGCCTCCCAAGGTCACCCCGTTCTCTGCCCTTGCCAGCACGCCCAGCAGGCGGAAGCGGCAGCCACTCACCGTGAAGGCCGTGAGTAGCCCTGAGACGTCCTGAGTCCTCAGGGGCTTTGCCAACCCTCTAGGCACCGGGCCCCCTGCGCCGAGGGGCGCCCTCGGTCTACCCGACAACGCGAATATTGGCGATTCCGCATAGACGCTGATGAGCCGTACCCGTAGCGTCATGTTCAGCCGCCCCAACAGGGGCCAGACGCAAGGGGGTTACGGCATGTCCCGCGAGGAACTGACCCGACTTACCGGCAACGGAAACGGCAACTGCAACAACGACGATTGCCCCAACGTCTACCGGACCGCGTCCGGCTCGTTCGTCGTCCAGGGCGACGTATCCGACGCCTTCAACCCGCCGACCGGCGAAGGGCTCGTAGAAATCCCTGAGGACGTCCTGAGGGAGGCTTTCCGTGCCCTTGGATGGTAAGGAGTGGACAGCTCGAATTCATGGCTTCCAGCGCGAGGCGTGGCGCCTTGAAACGCTCCCCTGGTACAGGGTTCCGAGCGAAGACGGGGATATCCAAGACTTCCTCGACGGGCGCCGGATCGATGCGGCTAACTACTCCTCCAGCTATACGGACGGCCTCCGGAAACTGCGGGCCGAGGGCAAGTCCAAGGGACGCGTTCACATCGTGTCGAGGCCCCTCACGGACTATCTCCGATTCGAGTTCATGTACTACGCGGTACACGCGGCGGCCGGTGACGATATCCGCATCATGGACGTGTCCGGTCGGGATAACCCCTTGGCCGGCGTTCAGGATTTCTGGATGTTCGACCGTTCTGAAGTGGTGCTCATGAATTACCACCCGGACGGCACGCAGGTCAGTCGAGAGGTGTACGAGGGCGACGTGTCGCCGTTCCTCGAATACCAGCGTATTGCGCTGGCCGAGTCTGTTCCGTTCCAGGAGTACGTGAAGGGCCTTGACGTTTGAACCTGAGTCTCTAGGCCAGTCGAGGTCTGGCCTGGCGGAGGCACTACGCAGCGAGCGCAAGCGAGCCGGGCTGACTCAAACCCGGCTCGCTCGGCTGTGCAACATGTCGCAAACCAAAATCAGCAACATCGAAGGCGGGAAGCTCACGCCCACCATTGTCGATGTTGAACTAATCCTTGAGGCGATCGGAACCGAGAGTCCAGTTGCCACAGAAATACTCGCCCTTGCCCGCACGGCTGACACGGAATGGCAAGACCTTTGGGCGTCGCGTCGTCGCGGGATTGACAAGAAGCAGAACGACCTAGCCCGGCTGGAGTCCGTAACCACAGAGTTTCGTTTCTTCTTGCCAACGATGATTACGGGTCTACTCGCGACCCCCGACTACGTGCGGGCGAGTCTCGCACGTAATCCCGGCAACATGTCGAAGACTGTCGCTAAGAAGCTAGAGCGCCAGCAGATCCTCATGGACCCGTCGAAGTTCTTCACATTCCTACTCACAGAGCAAGCCGTACGGTGGCCCCTCGCTTCGCCAGTCGTGATGGCAATGCAGCTCGATCGGCTAGCTTCCGTCTCGCGCATTCCGAACGTACGGCTAGGCGTAATCCCTCTCGGGACGGTCGGACCCGTCGCCGAGACACCACTAAGCGTCTTCACCATTTATGGCCGACGCCTAGTCCAGGTGGAGACGCACACTGGGGCGCTTATCCTCCGCGACCACAGAGACGTGACTGCATACCGAGACGACTTTGAGCGGTACGAATCGTATGCCCTCTATGGGGACGAGTGCAGAGAGCAACTGGCCGAGTGGGCCAATCGGTTCCGGTCGTGATCTTTTACCCGACAACGCAAATGGAACGCCTAGTCCCGCGCCCTCATTGGCACCATGACGTGACAGACGTGGAGCCGAGGGGCGATCGATGCTGGAGCACAAGCCGCACGCTGAATCCCAATCCGGGCCGCCGAGGAATCCCGGCCTAGAGCCGGTCGGGGTAGAGGGGTGCATGACATGCGCCGCGCTCTCTGAGTCCCGGGAAGTGGCCCGCGAAGCGGGCGTGGCCGAGGCCGTGACGGGCGCCAATCGCGAGATTGGCAACCACCCTCATAGCTCCGTGGGACACGGCCGGAAACTCCCTGCCGTGTCCGTGTGGGGCGTTGCCCTATGACCGCGTCCCAGAAATACCCCGGTGAGGCCGTCGAGCTTCCCCTAGACGATTGGCTGTACGAAGCCAGGCCGCGCCAGGGGTGCGCCCGGTGCGCCGAGGCCCTGGCCGAGCTGCACGCGGCGAAGAAGTCCAAGAACGCGTCTGCGCGCTTCGAGGCGGCCCGCAAAATCCGTCTGTGCCCGCACGGGGCCACGCCGTGACCGTGGCCCCTGAGAAGCCGAGGAAACCGAGGGCGGGCCGTCGGCCTATCGACCCCGGTCCCCTCACCCTCGGCGAGATATGGCGAGCCATCGCGGACGTATGCGGTACGTGCTTCGGGCATCGGGAAGTGTGGTGCTCGAACTGCGCTGGCTTCGGGGGCTGTTGGGCGTGCATGGGGACGGAACGGATTCGTTGCCCCGAGTGCGCGGGCGGGAAGGCGCCCGCGCATCACTGGTGAAAAGACTCCCCCTGCCGTCCGTCTCCCCCGTGGCGGATGGCAGGGGGTTCTCTAGGGATCCTTTTGCTCCCCGATCTTCCCCATGTTCAACGGCTGGATGAACACGGCCCCTTGGCCGTTCGGGAGCGGCGGAAGATCCTCCAAGGCCCGGACTTCGTCGCGGGACATGAAGCCGTTGTTGATTGCCACGGAGTAAGCCTCGTACCGGTCTTTCGTCTTCGCTCTCAGGCGAGCGTCGACATTGAACCGAATGAACTCGCCGGCCGGGAGCAGGAACGTTGAAACGGCCTGCTCGACGCGCACAATCCACGGCATCAGGGTTTGGTCTACGAAGAACTTATTCTGCTCCTCGATACCGGTTCCCCACGTCGACGTGACCGAGGAATCAACTAGGTACGCAGGAATGCGGTAGAGAAGGGCGATCTCCGATTTCTGGAAACGGCGAGTCTCTAGGAATTGCGCCTGCTCGGGCGCAATGGTGATGGGTTTAAAGCTCGCGCCACCCGTCAGTACACCCACGCTGTGAGACTTCTTCATGCCCGCGTGCGTCTTGCGGAACATGTCGCGGAGCATCTTCGCTTCATCGGCCCGAGGCGTACCGGGGTGCTCGATGACACCCGTCATCGTGGTTCCCTGCTCAAAGAACCTCGTACCGAACTCTTGGGCCGTCAGACCGAGGCCGATTGCCTCCCGCGCTACCTCAAGAGGGGAAAGGCCGCGAGACTTTCCCGGAACGGCGAACGCCGGAATATGGAGGATCTGCGACACGTCGAAGAGTCGCTCTTCTCCACCAACTCGGAAAGCCTTCGCGCCGACAGGCCCATCAACGATATCCACATCTTGGGGATGCAGGCAGTACAGGGCCGTGACGTTTCCGCTGTTGTCCCGATCGGTCGCAATAAAAGCGTTGCCATCCGAGAGAAGCGACGTGACAACACGGTGCCAGAATTCGTATGTCGTCTGGTGCGGGTTGGGCTGGTGAATCCAGGCCAGGGACTCCGGTCTTCCAGCTTCTTGCGTATGCCGTTGACCTTCGTCAGATGGTCGACGGGAAGCATGCTGATCCCGTCAGCTATGAGGGACTGGCACGCGTAGACGGCTACGAGTTGAAGCGAGCTTTCCCGAGTGACAGAGCGCCCCGAGAAGGTTCGGGGGCGCAGCCCTGAAAGGGCATCGTCTCGGCCGTTCCCGAACAGTGAAAGCGGTTGGGAGTAGAGGCCGGTCATTCTGCTAAAGAGACTCACAGCCAACCCTCGATCTGGCCGACTGCCATCCTTGCGCGCTTACGCGGCGCCCGAATCAAATACTTCACGGTGGATCTCCAATGAAAAAGGCCGCCCGGATTACCTCCGGACGGCCCTTCCGTGGGCTAGCTACCCTTGACGACCTGAACGCTCGAAGCCTCGGCAACGGACGTGCCAGCAACGCGCACCACGATTCGGTAGGTCACCTGATCGCGGTCGAATCGGAATTCTTCGGAAGCGTTGATGTACGCCTGGCTCCGAATACCGAAGAAGATGCGCGACGCGTCGCAGACGATCGCCGTCTTGGTGCCGACGTTCGCGGACACCAGAAGCGGGAGGCCCCAAACGGTGGTGAGAGGCGTACCGGTCGGCGCACCGGCCTGATAGGTGCCCGCAGTGCTCGCCTTCTCCTTCATCAAGGAAGCCTCAACGTCCGGGGAAACGAACACCACGGAGGGCTTTCCATTGGCCATCCGGACGCGCGTAATCGCGTCCGCCAGGTCATCGAAGGACGGGAGCTTTCCGGCACCAAGGCTGGTCGTCACACCCTGACCGACAATGCCCTTAATCGGGTTAGCGCCGCTACCACCAAACGCGTCAATGTCTATTCGAGACGCAGCAGAGTTCAGCATGTCGGCCGCGAGAGCGTTCCGCAGGTCCACGGCGGAGTCTGAAAGCAGCTCGTTCGGGGCGTAGCGGAGTTCCTTAATGGCCTTGGCCGTGAGCGTGACCCCGGTAAAGGTCATGCTGCCTTCAGGGATAACGCCGTTCTCCTCCACGTAACCGGGAGTGGACGAAGAAGCGATACCGGGAAGAGTCAGCTCGGCAGTGTCGAACTGAATGATGTTGGAAGCGGGCAGGCCGCTCAGAAATGCACTGTCAGCGCGAAGCTTGTCGAAATACGTCTTCGCGGTCGCCTTCGGCACCAAAAAACCGCCGTCTGCGGGCGTGGAACTCTGAAGGGCCCGGTATTCCGAATATGAGGGCAAAAGGCCCTGGAACCCCTCGCGCTGCTCGGCCTGCGTGGACGGCATAGCGGCGGAACCGAACTTCTGGGCAAAGGATCGCGTCTCGGCCTGGCGCTCTTCGAGGCTCGGCGTCTCCACCACGGGCGCCGGGGCAGCCGGAGGAGTCTCGGGGGCGTCCGACTGACGCTCGGACTCCATAAGGGTGCGAAGAGCCGCACGGCCGTCCGGCGTGGACGCCCTACCGCCATTGACCATCGAAAGGATGTCGGCTCGGTTCTCGGAACCGGGCGGGGTGTTGCTGATGACGTGGGCGATCTCGCCGGGCAGTAGGCCACGGTCGCGGGACTCGGCATTATCGAACATCTCGCGGAGTGCGAGCTTCATGGTGTCTCCTGATTTGGGCATGAAAAAGCGGCCCGTCTGGCAAAGCCAGGGGCCGCTAGGTGTGTGCTGGTATGTGGTTAGCCGTTAAGGGCTACGTCTTCGAGAATCCGCAGATGCCGTTCATACGCTCGCTCATGTGCACGCTTGAGCCGTCGCCCTCGGGCGACCTGCTTACGGCAATCGTCAGAGCAGTAGCGCGGCTTCGCACCAGGGCGAAACGGATAGTCGAAGAAGCCAGCACAGAAAAAGCACGTCAGCTCGATCATGTTGGCTCCTTGGTCACGTCCGGGGGACCTAATCCCCCGGCTAATCTCTGCATGAACCAAAGACCCGTTAAAACGGCTGATCTCACACGCCAATTCGGTGACCAGCACCGATCAGGAGAGTTCCACTACAACTTGTTACGGGCCGTTACTCGTTCCCACCAGTGCGGGCTAACTTGCGCACGCACGCGCTGCCGGTAAGGCGAGGCTGCGGGAAGCGTCAGCCTCAGACTTCCGAGAGGCCCCTACCGGTTGCCGCGAGAGCTATTGCAGGGTCGGCAGAGCACTTGGGTGTTATCCAGCGTGTTGGTCCCGCCCTTGGACAGGGGCAACAGATGATCCCCGGTGAGATCGTTGGTGGTGCCGCAGAACGAGCACCACGGCTGGGCCGCTATCGCTGCGGCCCTCACCTTCTGCCATTGATAGTCGTATCTTCCCTTGGCTCTGGCATTGGGCTTAGGCGCATACCTGCGCCGTGAACCAACACAAGGGCACTGCGTCCCGAGAGGGCGCAGCTTCTTGCAAGATGAACACATGAGATAGGGCATGACTGATCTCCCTTGGCTTGTTGGATAACTGCGGCCATCGGCCTATATGCCGTGGCCGGCTGAGCGAGCGGGCATTGTTCTTCCGCTCCGACTCCTTGAGGGAGTCGTTCACTTCTGCCTCGGCTGATTGAGACTCCGCAGGCTCCATAGCCGAAGGAGTATTGCTCTCGCTCTTCGCTCTGCTCCGCAGGCTTCGAGCTTTCATCCTTGGCCGTAGTCAGGCCCCGATAGGGAGCCTGGCTGTATGTCCGCTCTTCGATCGGCCAGGGCATAGCTGTACCCGAAGGGGTACAGCTTCTTATGAGCTATAGATATGGGATCTCTAGTGAGATCCCTATGAGATTGTGTACCCGGTCGGGTATATCCCCTGTACCGCTAGAGGGACAGCCCTGTACCCGTAGGGGTACTAGGCGGCTACCTGCCCGGTGTAGAGCCGGTAGGCACGCTCGGCCGAGGCGTAAGGGATCTCGCGCCACGGCCAGGACTCCGGTCCCTCTCCGCCGAGGAACCAAGCCTTCTGATTGAGAGTGAGTTCAATCGGCCCTGTCGGGGCCGTAGACGGCCGATCTCCAGCCGAGGGGCCCGACGGGTCGGTGTCCGCCGTAGCAGCCCTCGTAGGGCCGCTCTTGGGCTTCCTGCGCTTGCGCGCTTCCGGTCCGGCCTTGACGGCCGCCAGCACGTCGGCCGGGGCAGTCAGGCAGTAGACGACGGTATCGGCGCCGGAGCGGGCGCCAGTGTCGGCGAGGTAGCCGCAGTCGACAAGCTTCCTGCGGTGCGGGTGCACCTTCGTCGCGTTGGATAGCCCGACGATCTCGGCAATGGTCGCCATGGACGGAAACACGTCCGTCCCGTCCGTGTAGTCACCGAACATCGAGAAGGCCATTCCCACTGCGAAGGTGTTCTGTCGGATGCGCGGGTCATGGGCTATGCATCGGCGCCAAAGGTCGTGATCTATGCGGGTGTTCACCTTGGGGGTGCCTCCGAGTCGTGAGGGCGTGTGGCGCGGGTGCGCGGGCCAGGTCTACCGCCCTACCCCTGGCGGATTCAAGGAAGGGCGTTTAAACGGTTCCCTTTGACTTCGCCAGGGGGTAGCGATGCAAGGTTCCTTCGTTACTAGCGCCCGGCGCAGGGCCTCGGCGCTGACAGGGGACGTATGCGTGTTGTAACCGTGATCCAGGATCAGGACGGTAACCGGAGAGTCGTTGCTGATGTCGTCTATCCCTCCGAGAGTTGACATAAGAAATGCCCCCTCCGGAAAGAGGGGGCATTTTGGTTTCGCGGAGTGCGTCTATAGCTAACTCCAGTTGTCGTCCATCCTGATCAGTCGCTTCTTAACATCGTGCGGAATGATCAATTTCCCCAACAGTTCCCCATCGTCCTGCTTTCCGAGTTCGAAAGTTATTCCGGCACTCAGTAGGTCCTTTTCCATGGCCTCTACGCCACCAGCCTCCCAATGCTGCCTGTACGTCATGCCGGTGTTTTCGTAGATCCACCTATCCTTCGTGGACTCCGGGTCGATCTTCGCCAAGTCGTTCATGAGAGCGTCTAGCGTGGCCTCTGCCTTCTCGCGAATGAATCCGGCCTTATCGAACCTTCCGCCGGGCTCCAGCCCAGACATGTAGTAGGCGATGGAATCTTCCAGCCTCTTCCGCTCACGCCTGTTCTCGTCGCCTCGGGCGTACTCGCGGCGGATCACCTCGTAATCCCCCAGGGCCTTAAAGACGGCCTGCGCCAGAGCCGAGTACACATGCTCAGGGTCCGGTGTCACGAATCCTGGTTTCCGGCAGTCGGGGCACCGCAAGTATCGGTACTCTTTCACTTCGCCGGTAGAAAGCGTCTTGTAGTTGTTCGTTTCGTTAACGTTTCTCCCGCACTGGTGTTTCATGACACCAAGGAACCTAGTGGGACGGCGATTCTTCTCATGATGGCGCTTGTTCTTCGCGCGGGTGGCAAGTGCTGCTTGTACGCTATCGAATTCTTTATCAGTCAGGATCGGTTCGTCCGTGACCTTTATTTCCTGGCCCTTCTTGTCTAGTACCGGCGTAGATTTGTAGGTAGTCGCTTTCGTACCTCCCTCGGTGCGGAGCCCCTTAACGGCAGGATTCCTAAGGGTCCTGAGAACTTGCTGATTGTTCCATTTGCGGTTGCTGTAGGTCGGAACCTTGGCCCTGTCTAGGACCTTGGCAATTCGGTTTGCCGGAACCCCCCGCATTGCAGCTTGGTACATGTAGCGCACTGCCCGCGCCTGCTTAGGGTCCTGTACTAGGCGGAGTTTCCCGCCCACCCGCGCGGTCTTATAGCCGAACGACGGTTTACCGATCCGCCATTGGTCCTGTTGCTTGGTGTATTCCCAGTGCGATGAAACGCGGATCTTGGTGTTGGCGGCTTCAATCTCTGCAACCGCCGCAATGAATGTCACCATTGCCTGAGCCATGGGCGATGAAAGGTCAAGAGTGTCATTCAGGGAAACAAGATTCTTGCTGAACTTCTTGCACCACTTGATTACCTCATGCAGATCGGTAATGCGCCTGATGAATCGGTCCAGCTTCCAGAACAGGATGAGATCGAATTCGGGTATGCGGTTGTTGAGCCAGTCCCCAAGCTCCTTCCGCTCCCAAGGAGCCTTCTTGGTCGCGGACACCCCCAGGTCCCTGGCTACGCCCACAACCCGGATGCCCTCTCTGAGGGCGTGGCGGCGTAGGTCAAGCTCCTGCCGTGCAGGGCTGGTGGTGTCGTCGGTGAGGATCGACAGGCGTACCGAGAGGAGCCCGCGCGGCGCGTCCTCCGGTAGTGCCTGGCTCTTGTCCTGGAGGTCGGCTAGCTCCGTCAGTTCCTCAGCGGTCCACTCTGGGGCGGTCTGCGTGGTGGTCATGCCGGGGAGCCTACAGGCAGTTGGATTCCGCAACGTTCTTCGTGCAGTTCGTCGACCCGGCGTATGCCTACCCGGCCGTCTCCTTCGTCGTCCTCGGCGCGTTCGCCCAGCTCGCGAGCTTCCTGTATCTCAGCGCGCTGATATTCAGCGGTACGAAACTGTCGGCCGCCTTCCGTCGGCGCAAGCGGCTGTCCGCGGGGGCCACGACCGCCGCCGGCGCGCTCTTCCTGGGCTTCGCCGTGAAGCTCACGCTGGCCAGCGCCTAGCGAATCGACTGGCCAGCGCCTAAGGGCTTGCGGGGAATCAAAGTGTTGCTTCCCGTCCTGAAGCTCGTTGGTGTGGTATGCGCATCCCGAATGAGACTCGTGACCAACTCGCCGTGA
>NZ_JBEZLR010000116.1:0-30952 GCF_040652275.1 Streptomyces sp. NPDC048275 | reverse complement strand
CACCCGGGGTCGAGTACGCCGGGGACCAGCTCGCCCAAGACCGTTCGGGGCGCGCGGCTGAACGGACTCACTCCCGCTCAGTCCACAGGAACGGTGCGGCTTGGCCCAAAGGTGCCAATTGCTGCGACGAAAGCGGTCCAGGTGGTGGTCGGGAAGAGGAGTACGGGGCCCTCTGGGGACTTGGAGTCGCGGACGGGGGTGACGTCGGGGTGGCCGGGGGCGATCTCGACGCAGTCGCCGCCGGTGCCGTTGCTGTAGCTGCTCTTGCGCCACTTCGAGGCGCTCAAGTCAATCTCGTGGCTTGCCATTTCGATAGTCCTCTGCCGCAGCCTCGATCATGGCCAGGGACGCCTCAGGCGGCAGTGCGACGGCCCTGAGCAGATCGTACGACTCCCGGTACTGCTTCACGAGCGCCGGATAGTCGATGAGTTGGCCGCTGTGCAGACTCTCGGCGTACACCACCGGAGGGGCGTCCGTGAAGGTCATGAACTTGGTCATGCCCATCATGAACGGATGGGCGGCGGCGGTTTCCGGAACGATCTGCAAAATGGAGCGCGTGGTCCTGACCAGCTCTGCGATGTGCCCCAGCAGCTCTGTCATCTGCTTGTCCGGGAGGGCCGGGCGACGGATCAGCGATTCGTCGAGGATCGCCCAGAACTTCGGCGGGTTCTCCGAGTCGAAGAGTTCCGCCCGTGCCATCCGGGCGTTCACCTTCTTCTCGACCTCCTCGTCCGACGCCCGGGGCATGGCCGCCCGTACGATCGCCCGCGCGTAGGCCGCTGTCTGTAGAAGCCCAGGCACCAGCATCGGCGCCCACTCCTCGATCGTCTCCGCACGCCGCTCCATCTCCGCCACGTCCGCGAAGTACTCCGCGTGCCCCGACTGCCGTGCCCTGCGCGCATCTTCACAACGCCGCTCGAAAAAGCCGTCCGTGCCCAGCTTCTTGTCGACGTGCTGGGCCAGATCCAAGGTCATGCGCCGCTCCCCGCGCTCGATCTGGCTCAGGAAGGGCACGCCTCGGAAGCTTCCCTCCGCCAACTGTTCGAGAGTCAGGCCGGCCAGCTCCCGCTGATAGCGCAACTCGGCGCCGTAGAAGGAGGGAACGTTCGCCGACGCGTCGGGATCCTTACGGGAGGGCACAACTCACCACCGCCATTTGCCAATTGCTCTGCGCAACCCGAACCCCTTTCACGGTACGCAACTCCACGCCAGTGTGTGACCAGTTCATCACGCAACGTACGTATGCATGCACCGGAGGCGTACCCCATGCACGACCCCCAACCCGCCGATCCCCCCACCGCCGACGACATGGAACGCGGCGTGGACGAACTCCGCGCCGCCCTCGCCGCCCACGGCATCACGCTCCCCTCCCTGCGCGTGGACCTGCCGAGCTTCGCGGGTACGTACCCGCCACCGGCAGGGCTGGTCGCACTCGGCAACTGCAACACCGCCACCGCGCGCCGGCTCGCCGCCGTGCTCCGGAAGGCGGCCGAACAGTGAACGCGCCACCGCACCTTGAGCTCGATCTGCTCGCCTTCCCGAAGGCGGTGCCGGACTTGCGTCGCGCCGTACGGCAGCACCTGGGGGCACCCTGTGCGGACGTCCAGCTCTGCGTCACCGAGCTGGTCGCCAACGTCATCCGGCACGTGGGCGAGGGTGCGCCCGTCCGCGTACGGGTGGTTCGCGTGGACGGCCGTACCCGGGTCGAGGTCGCCGACCCCGACCCGCGCGCCCTCCCCGTCCTCCTGTGCGCTACGGGTGGCGATGAATCCGGGCGAGGCCTGGCCCTGCTCGACGCGATGGCGCTGCGGTGGGGTGTGGAGCAGGGGGAGGCGGGCAAGACGGTGTGGTGCGAACTGGGGGAGGCGGACTACGCTTAGTCCAGCACTTAGTCCACCCCTTGGATCCGCTGATCGTGAGGCCGTCATGGAAGCAGGCCGGCAGTACAACGTGCATGAGGCCAAGACGCACTTCTCGCGCATCCTGGAGCAGGTCGCGACGGGAGAAGAGGTCGTGATCAGCAAGGCGGGGGAGCCGGTGGCCAAGGTGGTTCCACTGCGGCCCAAGGTGCGGCGGTCGGGGCGGGGGTCGCTCCGGGGGCAGATTCACATCCCGGACGACTTCGATGACCTCCCGGACGACATTGCCGATGCCTTCGGGGTGCGCTGATGAGGCTTTTGCTCGACACGCACGTGGTCCTGTGGTGGCTGGACGACTCCCCCGAGCTGTCGGGCGAGATCAAGGATCTCCTTGACACGGAGCCCGGGGTGTACGTGAGCGCGGTGACACCGTGGGAGATCGCCATCAAGCAGTCGCTGGGGAAGCTCGATGGTCCGGGGGACCTCGCCGAACGGGTTCGCGACAGTCAGTTCACCGGCCTGCCCATCACGGCGGGGCACGGGGTGCGTGCCGGACGGCTTCCCGCACATCACCGCGATCCCTTCGACCGCATACTGATCGCCCAGGCGCAGATCGAGGGCATGACCCTGGTGACGCGGGACAAGTGGATTCCGCAGTACGACGTGCAGGTCATGGCTGCCTGAGCGGGGGTGCGCCTTCCGTGCCCGGGCTGGGCTGGAGCCGACCGGAGCGTTGCGGTTGCCGAGGGCACAGGCGGTTCCCGATCGGCGCGGCGATCTGATCGACGAGGTGGGGAGCGGCGGGCGATCCCCACCTCGGGTGGGGATGGTAAGTGGTATGGCAACGAAGAAGTACACCGTGACGCTGCCGGAGGAACTCGCCGAGGAGATCCGGCAGGAGGTCGGGCCCGGCGGGTTCAGTGCCTACGTCACTCATGCCATAGAGCGTCAGCGGGAGCAGGACCGGCTGGGGGAGCTGGTGGCGTGGATGCAGGAAGAGGGCGCGCCGCTCACCGAGGAAGAACTGGCGGTGGCCGAGGCCGAGCTGCGCGAGGCCGAGCGGCACTTCGCCGAGCGTGATGCCTCTGGTGGCGGCCTTCCGCTGGCGGGCTGATGGGAATCGACTGCCTGGTGCTGGACAGCGAGGGGCTGTCGCGGGCGGCCCTGCGTGAGCGCTCGATGACAGCTCTGCTCGCGGCCGCCCACGGAAAGGGTCTCCGTGTGGTGACCAGCTCGATGACCCTGATCGAGGCCTACCACGGCCAGGTCCGACGTCCGGCTTGGACGTGGGCGATGTCCCGCATTGTCGTGGAACCCGTGACGCGGGAGGTTGCCGATGCGGCCATCGCCTTGCTGGAGGACTCCGGGCCGCACGGTCACAAGTACGCGATCGATGCGGCGGTGGCGGTGATCGCGGGGCGACAGGCCGGGAACGTGGCGCTCTATACGTCGGACGAGGACGACATGAAGAAGCTGTGCGGGGCGCGGGTGGCGGTCAGGGGGCTGTAGGGCGGGCGTGGCCGAACGTTCGATGGGGGCCGAGCCGGGTGGGCCCGGCCTCATCGGGGAGTGGCTGAGTTACGGGGCGTGCGAGTCCAGCGGGGCTACGACGGTGTCCTGCGGGCTCACGGGTGCGTGTTGGTCGGCCAAGGCCGGGCTCGCGGCGGCGGCGGTGGCGCCGAGCACCAGGGCGATGGTGGCGACGATCTTCTTGGTACGGGTCATTCCAGCTCCTGTGGGAGAGGGGACTGCCGGACACCAAGTGACGCTAGCGACAGGGGGGGCGATTGTTCGAGGGGCTCGAACGGGTTCCCGCCATGGATTGGCCTGAACCTCCTGCCGAGGCATGTCCCGGACATGCCTCGGCCGCGGTGGCTCCCCCTCCGCGCCACCGCGGCCGATCCCCGTCAGGATGAAGGTCTACTTGTTGTCCAGGCCCAACGACGGCGGGGCGGGCATGCTGTTGTCCATCGTGGTGATGGTCGTGTCCTTGGCGGGTTCACTGGGCATGCTGTTGTCCAGCGTGGTGACAGTCCCGTCCGTCGCCGGCGGAGTGGGCATGCTGTTGTCCATCGTGGTGATGGTCTCGTCTGTCGCCGGCGGAGTGGGCATGCTGTTGTCCAGCGGCTTGGCGTCCGCTTCGTTCTTCTTGTCGCTCATGGATTCAGATCCTCTGCTGTTGTGACAGTGGAGTGAGGAACGCCCGCCCAGAGGCTCCCCCGAGGGCTGCTGGACGGGCGTTTCGGAGCCGCACACACTAGCGGGTTGGCCCCTGGTCAGACCGTCTGCCCCCCGACGCGACGGTGTGACTGGTAAGAGAGTGCCGGGCGCCGATAAACGAATGCTGAACGTCCGCAATCGCCTCGTGCGGAGCCCGGCATCTATGCCACTGCCGTGGGTGGTGTGAGCAGCGCGCGTACCTCGTCTGCCTCCTCGGCACCGCTCTGCTCATAGAGGTTGAGCGCCTCCTGCCAGCAGGCCCTCGCCCGGTCACGTTGCCCCAAGGTGGTGAGTGCTCGCCCGAGGAGCGTATGGATGTTGCCCCGCATTCGGTCGCCGCCGACGCAGCCCAGGGCGAGGGCCTGTTCGGCGTGCTGGGCCGCTCGTGCGGGATGGCGGGCGGCGAGATGGACCTCGGCGATCCGGAAGTGGGTGTTCCCCTCCCAGAGCCGCTGCCGATGCTCGGCGAAGATGCTCTGGGCATCGGAGTACTGGTTGAGGGCCTCCGTGTGACGGTCGGCCTTGGTCAGCGCCAAGCCCAGGGCGAAGTGCGCGTTGGCGCGGCGCATCGGCCTGCCCATCTCGGCGTGGACAGCGAGGCTGTGCTGTGCGATCTCGATCGCCTTCGCAACGTTGCCCATCCCCAGGTAGGCGCGGGAGAGATTGGCCAGCGTGACGGCTTCGTTGAGCCTGTTGCCGTCCGCGTGGTAGCCCTCGATCGACTGCTCGAAGAAGGTCTTGCCGTCCGCATACCGTCCCTGGTGCAGGGAGATGAGTCCTCGGTCGTTGGCCGCCCAGCTAATGGCGATGTCGTCCTGCGCGGAGGCCGCACGTTCCATGGCGAGCTGTGCCTGCTCCTCCGCCTGCTGGATGCGGCCGGAGACCAGGAGGACATTGGTGAGGGTCGTCCGTGCTCTGCCCTCCGCGTGGGCGTCCCCGGCAGCCTGCGTGGCCTCGCACGCCGCCCTCGCGGTCGTCTCGTACTGGTGGGAGTTGGCCCCCGACTCGGTGAGGTCCTTGGCGGCCCAAAGGAGATCGACGGCACGCCGGAGTCTGTCCGTCTCCGCGGACTGCCGTACGCAGGCCAGCAGCGGAGCCGCCTCGTTGTACAGCCAGTCCAGGGCAGCCGCTCCTTCGGTGAACCGCAACCCTTCGTGTGCGGTCGGCTCCAGGTGATCCACCAGCCGATCACCAGGCCGTTCAATCGCGTAAACCCCCGCGGCGGTGGCCAGATAGAAGTCCAGCAGCCGAGACATAGCCGCATCCCGCTCACTTGGCGGCTGCTCATCCCTCTCCGCACAAGCACGCGCGTAGAGCCGCACCAGGTCGTGATACCGGTACCGACCAGGCGCCGCCGACTCCAGCAACGACGTGTCGACGAGGGACTCCAGCATGTCCTCCGTTTCCTCCACCGGAAGATCCAGCACCGCCGCAGCCGCAGCCAGGGAGACGTCCGGCCCGTCCGCCAGCCCCAGCAGCCGGAAGGCGCGGGCCTGTGCCGGCTCGAGCTGGCCGTACCCCAGCTCGAACGTCGCCTTGACCGCGAGGTCGCCCGCCTGGAGTTCGTCCAGGCGGCGGCGTTCGTCGCCGAGCTTCGCCGCCAGTACCGACACCGTCCACGTCCGCCGCGCAGCCAGTCGCGACGCCGCGATGCGGATCGCCAGCGGCAGGAACCCGCATGCCGCCACCACGTCCAGCGCCGCCTTCCGCTCGGACTCCACCCGCTCCCGCCCCACGATCTTCGTGAAGAGCTGGAGCGCCTCCTCGGGGGACATCACGTCCAGGTCCACCAGATGCGCCCCCGCCAGGTCCACCATCCGCACCCGCGAGGTGACCAGTGCCGCGCACCCCTCCGTCCCCGGGAGCAGCGGACGTACCTGGGCGGCGTCCCGGGCGTTGTCCAGCAGGACCAGCACGCGCCGCCCGTCCAGCACCGACCGGTAGAGCGCCGAGCGTTCCTCCAGGGAATCGGGGATGGCGGAATCGGCAGTCCCCAAAGCCCGCAGAAAAGCCCCGAGCACCGTCTCCGGCTCAGCCGCGCGCGACCCCGCCCCCTGTAGGTCCACGTACAACTGCCCGTCGGGGAACGCCCCCCGGGCCTGGTGAGCCACATGTACCGCGAGGGTCGTCTTTCCCACGCCCCCGATCCCCGCCAGGGCCGATACGGCCATGACCCGGCCCTCGTCGGACGAGGCGGATGCCAGGACGTCGCTCAGCTCGTTCACGAAGGAGGCGCGGCCGGTGAAGTCGGTGACGGTGGCGGGGAGTTGGGCGGGGCGGACCGGTGTTGTCGTGGGCTCCGCGGCCGGAGCGGAGGGTTCGGCCAGGCCCGGGTCCGCCTGGAGGATGCGCTGCTGGAGTTCCTTCAGGCCCGTTCGCGGGTCCACTCCCAGTTCGTCGGCAAGCAGGCGCCGGGTGTCCGCGTACACGGCGAGGGCCTCGGCCTGCCGCCCCGAGCGATACAGCGCGAGCATCAGCAGCTCGCGCAGGCGCTCTCGGAGCGGATGCGCGGCCGTGAGCGCGGTCAGCTCCGACACGGCCTCCGCGTGGCAGCCCTGCTCCAGGTCCATGTCCAGGCAGGTTTCCAGGAGTTGAAGACGGAACTCCTCCAGGCGCGCCCGCTGCGTGTCCGCGGAAGGGCCCGGCATGTTCGCCAGCGGCTCCCCCTCCCACAGGCTCAGCGCCCGCCTCAGCACATCGCGGGCATGGCAGAGATCGCCGGCGTTGCGAGCCTTCTCGGCGTCGGCCGCGAGTTCCTGGGCCAGCGCGAGGTCGAGCGTGCCGCCGCTTCCGGACAGCCGGATCGCGTAACCGCCGGACTCGCTGACCAGGATCTCGGGTCCCAGCGTCTTCCTGAGCCGTGACGCGTACGTACGGACGGTGGCCAGTGCCTGGAGCGGGGGCTCGTCCCCCCACAGGGCGTCGATCAGCTCCGCGGCCGTGGCCGTACGTCCTTCGCGGAGCAGGAGGAATGCCAGCAGGGCGCGTTGCTGCGGGGACCCCGCCGGCAGGAGATCCTCCCCGCGCCAGGCGCGCACCGGGCCGAGCACGCTGAAGCGCAACGCCGCGGGCTCCGTGGAGCCGGGGCGCTGCTGCTTCGGTACTCGCGGCACACCGTCCATCGCTGTCCCCCTGCCGAGCCGTCAATACATCAGTACAGCGAGGCCAGTTTGCCTTGTTCATGGCGGATGCGTCAGCTGTGGGAGACAGCGATCACAGGCGGCCGTGCGGGACGGCACAAGGTCCTCACACAGTTTCCCCACACAACCGCACAGGCTCGATCAATTCGGATGCCCGGACAGGGGAGCTGACGGGGCGTCAGATCGGCGCTACCGTGAGCCGTATGGAGACCATCGAGACACTCCCGACCGTCCCGAAAACCTTCCCGAAGATCATCTCCGTCGACGACCACACCGTGGAGCCGCCCGGCGTCTGGCGGGACCGGCTCCCGGCGAAGTACCAGGACACGGGGCCGCGCATAGTCCGCGCACCGCTGAAGGAGATGACCTTCCTCGGCGGCAGGTTCGCCCCGGTGATGGGTAGGCCCGGCGACGACGGGCCGATCGGTGACTGGTGGGTGTACGAGGACCTGCACCGGCCGCTCACCCGCCTCGACACCGCCGTCGGCTACGACAGGGACGAGATACGGCTCGAAGTCATCACGTACGAGCAGATGCGGCCAGGGTCGTACGACGTCCCGCAGCGTCTCGCCGACATGGACGTCAACCACGTCCAGGCCGCCCTCTGTTTCCCCACTTTCCCCCGGTTCTGCGGGCAGACGTTCACCGAGGCCAAGGACCGTGAGCTGGGTCTGCTCGGGGTGCGCGCCTACAACGACTGGATGGTGGAGGAGTGGTGCGGACCGGCGGCGCACGGCCGGCTCATTCCGCTCACGCTCGTCCCCCTCTGGGACCCCGTACTGGCGGCGGAGGAGGTACGCCGCAACGCCGCCCGTGGCGTACGCGCGGTCGCCTTCTCCGAGATACCGCCGCACCTCGGGCTCCCCTCCGTCCACACCGACGAGTGGGACCCCCTCCTCGCGGCCTGCGACGAGACCGGCACGGTCGTCGCCATGCATATCGGGTCCAGCAGCCGTATGCCGTCGACGTCCGCCGACGCGCCGCCCGCCGTCGGCTCCACCATCACCTTCGCCAACTGCTGTTTCTCGATGGTGGACTGGCTGATGAGCGGGAAGTTCGAACGCTTCCCGAACCTGAAGGTGATGTACGCGGAGGGGCAGATCGGCTGGATCCCGTACATCCTCGAACGCGCGGATGTGGTGTGGGAGGAGAACCGCGGCTGGGGCGGCGTCGCCGACAAGGTCCACCGTCCGCCGTCCGAGCTCTTCGCCGAGCACGTCTACGGCTGCTTCTTCGACGACGCCTTCGGGCTGAGGAACCTCGACGCCATCGGGGTCGGCAATGTGCTCTACGAGACCGACTACCCCCACTCCGACTCCACCTGGCCCGAGTCCAGGCAGGTCGGCGAGGCCCAGATGGGGCACCTCGAGGCGGACGTGGTCGAGCGGATCGTGCGGGGCAACGCGATCGAGCTGCTGGGGCTGACGCAGGACGGGCTGTGGGCGCCATGAGTCGCGCCGGCAGTCGGCTCCTCTATGGGATGCAGCTCCCGATCCAGTCCCAGAGCACGATCTACGCCGAGCCCTGGGAAGAGGACGGGACCCCTGCCGACCTCGTCGAGATCGCCCGCGCCGCCGACCGGGCCGGTTTCGCGTACGTCGCGAGCTGCGACCACGTCGCCATCCCGCGCCGCCTCGCCCCCGCGATGGGCACCATCTGGTACGACCCTCTCGCCACCCTCGCCTTCCTCGCGGGCGTGACCGAGCGCGTACGGCTGCTCAGTCATGTCGCGATCGTCGGGCTGCGGCATCCGCTCGTCACGGCCAAGCAGTACGCGACGCTCGACCACCTCTCCGAAGGCCGGCTGATCCTCGGGGTCGGGGCCGGGCATGTGCGGGAGGAGTTCGACGCGGTGGGGGCCGACTTCGAGCGGCGGGGGGCGGTGCTCGACGAGGCGATCGACGCGTTGCGAGCCGCGCTCGGGCCCGATGAATTCCCCGTCCACCACGGCAAGTTGTACGACTTCGAGGGGCTCGGGCAGCGGCCCCGGCCGGTCCAGGAGCGGGTGCCCGTGTGGGTGGGCGGCTCCTCGCCCGCCGCCGTGCGCCGGGCCGCCGTCAGGGGTGACGGATGGCTGCCGCAGGGGGATCCGCGGGAGCGGCTGCCGGAGCAGATCGCCAAGCTGCACCGGATCAGGGCGGAAGCGGGGGTCGACGCCCCCGTCGTCGTCGGCGCCATCACCGAGCCCCTGTACGTCGGGACCCCCGGCTGGAACGTCGGGCGGCGCACGCTGCACGGGGCGCCCGAGGCGCTCGCGGAGTCGCTGCGGGCGTATCGCGCGATGGGTGTGCACCAGATCCAGGTGCGGTTCCGCAGCAGGAGCCGCATCGAACTCACCGACCAGATAGCGGCGTTCGGCGCCGATGTCGCACCTCACCTCGGCTGAAGGAGAGACATGGGCAAGCTGGACGGACGCGTCGTTCTCGTCACGGGCGCGGCGCGCGGGCAGGGTGAGCAGGAGGCGCGGCTCTTCGTGGCGGAGGGGGCGCGGGTCGTCGTCGCGGATGTGCTCGATGGCCAGGGGGAAGCGCTGGCCAAGGAGCTCGGTGCGCTCTATGTCCACCTCGACGTGAGCGAGGAGGGCGACTGGCACGCTGCCGTGGCGGCGGCGAAGGGCGCGTACGGACGGATCGACGGGCTCGTCAGCAACGCCGGAATTCTGCGCTTCAACGAACTGGTCGACACGCCCCTCGACGAGTTCCAGCAGATCGTGCAGGTCAACCAGGTCGGCGTCTTCCTCGGCATCAAGACCGTCGCGCCCGAGATCGCGGCGGCCGGCGGGGGCACGATCGTGAACACGGCCTCGTACGCGGGGGTCACGGGCATGGCGTGCGTGGGCGCCTACTCCGCGACCAAGCACGCCATCATCGGGCTGACCCGTGTCGCCGCCCTCGAACTGGCCGCCAAGAAGATCCGCGTCAACGCCGTCTGCCCGGGGGCCATCGACACGGCCATGAGCAACCCGGGCCAGCTCGACCCGGACGCGAACACCGAGGAGACCTCGGCGGCGCTGGACGAGCTGTACCGCACGCTCGTGCCGCTCGGGCGGATCGGGCGGCCGGAGGAGGTGGCGCGCCTCGCCCTCTTCCTCACCGGGGAGGACTCCTCGTACATCACGGGGCAGCCGTTCGTGATCGACGGGGGATGGCTGGCCGGAGTGAGTGTTCTCTGACGATCCATCAGCTATTGACGCTTCACGGAGGCGGTGGAACAGTTCGGCTGTGTGAATCTGACGATGCGTCAGATAGAACCACCTGGAACTCTTGGAACTCTTGAGGACGGTGAACCTCCTTGGAATTCGGGCTCTTTGTACAGGGATACGTGGGCAAGCGCGCCGAGACCGACCCGCTCGCGGAGCACAAGGCGCTGATGGAGGAGACCGAGTACGTCATCCAGGCGGACAAATCCGGCTTCAAGTACGCCTGGGCGTCCGAGCACCACTTCCTGGAGGAGTACTCACACCTCTCGGCGAACGACGTCTACCTCGGGTATCTGGCGCACGCGACGGAGCGGATCCACCTCGGCTCCGGCATCTTCAACCCGCTCGCCCAGGTCAACCACCCCGTGAAGGTCGCCGAGAAGGTCGCCATGCTCGACCATCTCTCCCAGAACCGATTCGAGTTCGGCAGCGGGCGGGGCGCCGGCAGCCACGAGATCCTCGGCTTCCTGCCCGGCATCACCGACATGAACCACACCAAGGAGATCTGGGAAGAGACCATCGCCGAGTTCCCGAAGATGTGGCTCCAGGACGAGTACGTCGGGTTCCAGGGCAAGCACTGGCAGCTCCCGCCGCGCAAGATCCTGCCGAAGCCGTACGGGAAGTCGCACCCCGCCATGTGGTACGCCGCCGGGTCGCCGCCCTCGTACGCCATGGCCGCGAAGAAGGGGCTCGGCGTGCTCGGCTTCAGCGTGCAGAAGGTCTCCGACATGGAGTGGGTGCTGGAGCAGTACAAGACCGCCGTGGTCGACGCCGAGCCCGTCGGGGACTTCGTCAACGACAACGTGATGGTGACGACCACCGCCATCTGCGCCCCGACGCACGAGGAGGCGATCCGGATCGCGGTCGGCGGCGGACTGCACTACCTCCCGTCCCTCGTCTTCCGCTACCACGACACCTTCCCGCGCCCCGAGGGCTTCCCCGTCTGGCCCGAGACGCTCCCCGAGTACAACGAGGAGTTCGTCGAACTCCTCATCGAGGAGGAGCTGTTGATCTGCGGCGACCCGGACGAGGTGCTCACCCAGTGCAAGCGGTGGGAGCAGGCGGGCGCCGACCAGCTCTCCTTCGGGCTGCCGGTCGGGGTGCCGCCCGAGTACACGCTCCAGACGATCAAACTGATCGGCGAGCACGTGATTCCGAAGATCGATACGGATCCGGTGCACCGGACGACCCGGTTCCGCCAAGCGGCTTAGGGGGCCGTGCCATGCTCGACCACGTCATCAAGGGCGCGACCGTCGTCGACGGCACGGGCGCGCCCGCGTACACCGCGGACCTGGGGATACGCGACGGCCGTATCGCCGTGATCGGTACGGTGACGGAGTCGTCCCGTACGAGCGAAGACGCCGCCGGTCTCGTCCTCGCCCCCGGTTTCGTCGACCCGCACACGCACTACGACGCCCAGCTCTTCTGGGACCCGTACGCGACCCCGTCCCTCAACCACGGCGTGACGACGGTCGCGGGCGGCAACTGCGGCTTCACCCTCGCGCCCCTGAACCCCGACCGCCCCGGCGACGCCGACTACACGCGCCGCATGATGTCCAAGGTCGAGGGGATGTCGCTGATCGCGCTGGAGGAGGGCGCGCCCTGGAACTGGCACACCTTCGGTGAGTATCTGGACGCCCTGGAAGGCCGGATCGCCGTCAACGCGGGCTTCATGGTGGGGCACTGCGCGCTGCGGCGGTACGTCATGGGCGCGGACGCGGTGGGCGGGCAGCCGACCGAGGAGCAGCTGTCGCGGATGCTCGCCCTCTTCCACGACGCGATGGCCGCCGGGGCCTGGGGTCTGTCCACCACCCAGTCCTCCACGCACTCCGACGGGGACGGGAAGCCGGTCGCGTCCCGGCATGCGAAACCGGCGGAGCTGCTGGCGCTCTCGCGGGCCGTCGGCGATCACGAGGGCACCCAGCTCGAGGCGATCGTGGCCGGGTGTCTCGACCAGTTCAGTGACGACGAGATCGATCTGTTCGTGGAGATGAGCGCGGCGGCGGGCCGGCCCCTGAACTGGAACGTCCTGACCATCGACGCCGCCGTACCCGAGCGCGTCCCCCGGCAGCTGGTCGCGAGCGAGCGGGCGCGGAAGGCGGGCGGCCGGGTGGTGGCCCTCACCATGCCGATCCTCACCCCCATGAACATGTCCCTGGGCACCTTCTGCGCGCTCAACCTGATCCCCGGGTGGGGCGAGGTGCTGGGGCTCCCCGTGCCGGAGCGGATCGCGCGGCTGCGTGATCCGGAGGTCCGGGCGGAGATGCTGCGACGCGCGAACAGCAAGGAGGCGGGCGTCTTCCGGCGGCTCGCGAACTTCGGGCGGTACGTCATCGGGGACACCTACAGCGCGGCGAACGAGGGCCTGACCGGGCGGGTCGTCAAGGACATCGCGGCCGAGCGCGGCCAGGAGCCCTTCGCCTGCCTCGTCGAGATCTGCGCGGCCGACGAACTGCGCACGGTGCTGTGGCCCATGCCCACCGACAACGACCCCGACTCGTGGGCGCTGCGCGCCGAGACCTGGCGCCACGAGGACGTCCTGCTCGGCGGCTCCGACGCGGGCGCCCATCTGGACCGCATGTGCGGAGCCCCGTACACGACCCGCTTCCTCGGGGACTGTCTGCGCGGCCGGAAGCTGGCGACGCTGGAGCAGGCCGTGCGGATGCTGACGGACGACCCGGCGCGGCTCTTCGGACTGAGGGAGCGCGGGCGGGTCGCGGAGGGCTTCCATGCGGACCTCGTGCTCTTCGACCCGGAGCGGATCGACGCCGGCAAGGCCACCCTGGTGCACGACCTGCCGGGAGACAGCCCGCGGCTGGACTCCAAGGCGCTCGGGATACGGGCCGTGTGGGTCAACGGGGTCGAGGCGATCCGGGACGACGTGGTGACCGGGGCCGTACCCGGAAAGGTGCTCCGCTCGGGGCGGGACACGAAGACGGTGAGCACCAGGTGAGGGACGCGCAGTCGTTGTTCATCGGCGGCTCGTGGGTCCCGCCCGACGACGGGCACTACGAGGTGATCGACCCGGCGACCGAGGGGGTCGTCGGGCTGGCTCCGGAGGCCTCGCGGGAGCAGGTGTACGCGGCGGCGGCCGCGGCCCGCGAGGCCTTCGAGGCGTGGTCCCGGGCGCCGGCACAGGAGCGCGCGGCGGTGCTCGCCCGCGCGGCGGATGTCATCCAGCGCAACGTCCTCCCGTACGCCGAACTCGCCCAGGCCGAGAGCGGCGCCACGACCGGGACGGCGCGCGGGATGCAGGTCGGGGTGGGCGCGGCGCGTTTCCGGCGCTACGCGCGCGTGGAGCCTGTCGAACAGCCGTTGCCCCCGCAGGTCAACGAGGCCGGGCCGTTCGGGAAGGCGGCGGTCATGGGCGCCCTCGCCGTCCGCCACCCGGTCGGCGTCGTCACCTGCGTCACCTCCTACAACAACCCCTGGGCGAACCCGGCCGGCAAGATCGCCCCCGCCCTCGCGATGGGCAACACGGTGGTCGTGAAGCCCGCCCCGCAGGACCCGTTGTCCGTGTACCGGATGGCGGAGGCGCTGGAGGCGGCGGGCGTTCCGCCGGGGGTGGTGAACGTGGTGAGTGGTTCGCGCGCGGAGGTCGGCGAGGCGGCCGTGGACTGCGGCGACGTCGACATGGTCAGCTTCACCGGCTCGACGGCGGTCGGGCGGCGGATCGCCGAGGTGTGCGGGCGCGACATGAAGCGGCAGTTGATGGAGCTGGGCGGGAAGGGCGCGGCGGTCGTCTTCGACGACGCGGACGTGGAGTCGGCGGTGTCGGGGATCGGCACGACGTTCTCGTTCTACAGCGGGCAGATCTGTACGGCGCCGACACGGGTGCTGGTGCAGCGGGGTCTGCATGACCGGCTGATCGAGCAACTGTCGGCGTACGCGGGCCGGTTGCCGGTCGGTGATCCGCGGGAGCCGGGGACGGTCGTCGGGCCGGTGATCTCGGCGGCGCACCGGGACCGGGTGGAGGCGTATGTCGACCTCGGGCGGAAGGAGGGTGCACGGGTGGTCACGGGCGGCGTCCGGCCCCCTCTGGAACACGGCTTCTATGTCGCTCCCACCCTCCTCGCGGACTGCACCCCGGACATGCGGGTGGTCCGCGAGGAGATCTTCGGCCCGGTCGTCGTCGTCCTTCACTTCGACGACGAGGAGGAGGCGATCGCCCTCGCCAACGACTCCGACTACGGCCTCATCGACTACGTCTGGTCCGGCGACGTGGCCCGCGCCTTCCGCGTCGCCCGGCGGCTGCGGGCCGGCGGGGTGGGCGTGAACACGGTCGGCCGCAACATGGAGGCGCCGTTCGGCGGCTTCAAGAAGAGCGGGGTGGGACGGGACGTGGGCTCGTACGCGCTGCACGCGTACAGCGAGACGCAGGCGATCGTCTGGCCGGGGTGAGTCGAATATTGTTTCTGCCTTGACAGCCGCGGATGGCCAATCTCACGATGGACTGCTGAAAAGCGAGGCTTATTGAGAACCAGAGATCATTGAAAACCGGGGGAAAACGGGGGAGCGCCCGTGGTCGCTCTGTTCTTCGGGGATTCCAGCGTCACTTTGGTGGCCGAGCGCGGCAACCGTATCGACCGTACGCAGTTCCGCTTACGCCCCGCTCATACCCTGCGGTCCCTGCGGCCACCTGCGGAACCTTCCGTGCGTCCGGTGGGGCGGGGAGAGGCACGAGCGGGAATCTGGGCCGGAATTCATGCCAGGATGCCCGTCGAGGTGCATGCGCCCTGTGGTTTCGGCAAGACGGAACTTCTGCGGAGTATCGCGGAGAGCGAGATCGGTCCTGATGGCCGGAGTCTCGCGATTCCACGCGTCTATTTCGAGGTGGGGGCGAAAACGAGCGGGGATGTGCTGTACCTGCTCGTGCACAAGCTCTACGCCACCGATGCCCCGGTCAAGCTGTCGCGGGCGGAGTGCGCGCGGCTCGTGAGCGGTTCGAGGGCGCTGTTGCTGCTCGACGACGTTCCGGCCGATCCCTCCTTCGCCGGTTCGCTCGTCGACGAACTGCCCGGCTGTGGGCTGGTGTTCGCCGGTGAGCGGCCGGTGCTGGGCGGCCGTGCGACGCCCCTTCCGCTGGCCGGGCTCTCCGAGGAAGCTGCCCTGAACCTGCTCTCCCGGGATCTCGGGAGGCGGATCCACGACCACGAACTGCCGCTCGCGCGACGGCTGGTGACCGCCGTTGGCGGCAGCCCGCTGCAGCTCAGGCAGGCGGCGGCCCTGGAGCGCGAGGACCCGCGGCGGTTCGGCCTGGACCGGCTGGCCGCCATCGCCGAGCGTGACGCCGCCGCGCTCGACCGGTACTGCTTCGGCCAGATGTCCGAGGGGGAGCGCCGCGCGCTCGCGGTCCTGGCGGCGGTCGGGGGCGCCGGGCTGCCCCCGGCGGTGGTCGGCGCCATGGGCGACATCGCGTACGTCTCCGAATTTCTCGCCGTGCTGCACGGCCGGGGCGTGGTCGAACGCGACGACGACCGCTTCGGGCTGCCCGTCTGCCGGGCCGAGTCCTACTGGCCGACGCTCGCCCGCTATGTCCAACTCGCCTCGGCTGTCCGTGCGTTGGCCGACTGGATCCTGTCCATGGACCCCACCGGGCCGACGGCCGGGTCCGCCGTCGAGGCCGCGGTCGGGTTGCTCGGCGTGGCGGGCGAACGGCGCGAGTGGGCCCTCGTCGTCCGGCTGGTGAAGGTCGCCGAGCCGGTGCTGTTCGCGCAGGGGCGCTGGGAGGACTGGCGCCAGGCCCTGGACCAGGGCATCGACGCGGCGCAGCGGCTGGGCGATCGCGCGTCCGAGGCGTTCCTCACCCACCAGAAGGGCACGCTGGAGTACGCCGAGGACCGCGCCGAGGAGGCGTACCGGCTGCTGAACCGGGCCCTGGAGCTGCGCAGCCTGGCCGGCGCCGGCCAGGACCCCGAACTGACCCGGCACAACCTCGCCATCGTCTCCCCGCCCGCCGGTGCCGAAACCCGCGTCTGGCGGCAACGGGTGCGCAAGACCCTGACGTACGTGGGCACGGCGCTGGCGGTCATCGCGCTGGTGGTGGGTGTCCAGCAGGGCGTGAGCGCGCTGCTGGACAGGGGCTCGCCCGGTTCGGGTCCGTCGTCGACCCCGTCCGTCACCGATGGGGGCACGGGGGAGTCGGGAGACGGTGACAACGGCGGCAATGAGAACGGTCGGACGAGCGTGGGCCAGGACGGTCAGACCTCTGTGGGCCAGGACGGTCAGACAAGCGTGGGGCAGGACGGCCAGACCTCTGTGGGCCAGGACGGTCAGACGAGCGTGGGCCAGATCGGCCAGACAACGGAAGGCCCGGGCAAGAAGCCGACCGCCGAGATCACGCCGCGGACCGAACTGACCATCGCCGAAACGACCGTGGGAGAGGAGACCCTCTCCGACACGGTCACCCTCGCCAACATCGGCGACGCCGCGCTCTCCGTCGAGGCCGCCGCCATCACGGGACCCGACGCCACCGAGTTCACGGTGGCCGACGTCGACTGCGCCGACGCGAGCCTCGCGCCCCAGGAGTCCTGCACACTCGCCGTGACGTTCGCCCCGCAGACGGCCGGCGCCAAGACGGCGACCCTGACGATCCCGCACACCGCGTCGACCAGCCCGGCCCGACTGACCCTCACGGCTTCGGCGGTCGGACTTCTTCCGGACCTGTCCGTCTCCGCAGTGACGTTCGACGGCACGGTGGCCACCGTCACCGTGCGGAACGACGGTGACGGGGACGCTCCCGAGTCGTGGACGGCGGGCACCTTCGGTGCAACGGTCCTGGACTCGCAGCTGACCGAGCCGATCCCCGCCGGGGGCACCACGACGGTCACCTTCAGCGTGCCCAGGGGCTGCTCCGGAGGCAGCTGTTCGTATTATTCGGTGACCGTCGACTCGACGGAAGCGTTCGTGGAGTCCGACGACGAGAACAACGCGTACACGTACACACGCCCAAGGTGACCTGACTGGCACCGCTGGATGCCATGATGGCAGCCATGACGATGATCTGCCGAAAGGCCGATGCCGCGTAGACGGCCCGGCGCGGTCCGCGCCGCACGGAGACTGGAAGAACGCCGACTGCCCGACTGGGCAAGGGACTTCCCGCCCATCGACCGCCTGTCGCTGGAGACCAGCGCCGCGATCCGCTTCGCCGAGCACAGCGGTGCCGGCGAACACCTACAGCCGGGTGGCACCGCGCAATTCCTGCGCAGTTACCGGGCGTTCCTGCGCCGACCAGGCCGGACACTGAGGCTGATCGCCTCGCAGTGCCCCGCCTGCCCGGGCTGTCAGTACGACGACGTGGCCGTCGTCAGAGACGCGTTGGGGGATGTCGTGCGGGTGCTCCCTCCGCGAGCACGAACCGAATTGAGAGAAGTGCTCACGGTTCTCGACACCGAGTTCCGCCGCCGCACGCTTCCGGACCCCGATCCGGCCCACTGGACGGACTGGAGCGGACGGCCGTACGCGTGGTGGCATCGGCGGTTGTACGAGGGTGACTAGGACCTGTCCGGTCGATCACGGCGGAGACGCGGGGTGGCAGTGACACCAGCCGCTCCGCGGCGGGCGCACATCTGCCGCGTTGTCGTCGGTTGCCGACTCCCCCACTCTCGGCTTCGCTCGAGCGGGGGGACCCCCATCGCGTCGACGCCCTCCTCCGCCTTGCAGCTGCACGCACCACACCCCGCTCACCGGCATCGGAAAGGCGCCGTTGCTTTCCTCCACCGTGATCGACCGGACAGGTCCTAGCGGCCGAAGCGGGCGCGGGCACCTTCATCCCAGGGTGAGCGGGGTCTCGGATGCGACGCGGGACAGCTTCTCGGGGTTGCGGACGTAGTAGAGGCCGGTGATACGGGCGTCCTCGACACGGGCCGCCAGTACGCCGTCGAGCTCGCCGTCCAGGTGTACGAGGAGTGCCGGGTTGCCGTTGACCACGGTGGGAGCGACGGTGATCGGGTGTTCGTTCTTGCCGAGACCACCGACCATGAAGCGGGCCACCTTGTCGGCGCCGGTGATCGGCCGCAGCGCGGCCTGCTTGATGCCGCCGCCGTCGCTCACCAGGACGACCTCCGGGGCGAGCACGTCAAGGAGGCCCTGTGGGTCCCCGGTCTCGAGTACGCGCTGGAACGACTCCAGAGCCGCCCGGGTCTCGTCTCGCGAGACCACCTGGCGAGGGCGGCGGGCATCGACGTGCCGTCGGGCGCGGTGCGCGATCTGGCGGACGGCCGCGGGGCTCTTGTCGACGGCGGCCGCGATCTCGTCGTAGCCGACATCGAAGACCTCGCGCAGCACGAAGACGGCGCGCTCCGTCGGCGAGAGCGTCTCGAGGACGAGCATTAACGCCATCGACACACTCTCGGCGAGCTCGACGTGCTCGGCCACGTCCGGCGCGGTGAGCAACGGCTCGGGCAGCCAGGGGCCGACGTACGCCTCCTTGCGGCGCGTCATGGTGCGCAGCCGGTTGAGCGACTGCCGGGTCGTGATCCGGACCAGGTAGGCACGCTGGTCGCGCACCTGCTCCAGGTCGACCTTGACCCACCGCAGCCAGGTTTCCTGGAGGACGTCTTCGGCGTCGGCCGCCGATCCGAGCATCTCGTAGGCGACGGTGAAGAGCAGGTTGCGGTGGGCGACGAATGTCTCGGTCGCCGGGTCAGTTGCGTGGTCAGTCATATGTCGATCTTTCCCCTTCGCGGCCGGCCCTGGTTGCCGAAGGCCTTCGAACGTGCATCCACAGCAAGGTCCTTCCGTCAGCCGGTGAAAGGCTCGAGGCCGAAGCGGCCCCACGCGACTAAGGCCGCGAGCGCCAGATAGACCGAGTTCAGCATCACGAACGCGAACTGACCGAGGCGGCCATGGGTGATCATCGCGCCGACCATGAGCACAACCCAGCAGACGGCAGTCACCGGCACCATGACCGGTGCGATGTCGAGCACGGCGGGCAGGATCAGGCCGACCGCAGCCAGGAGCTCGAGGACCCCCAGGCGCTTGACGAAGCCGACGCCGACGCTTTCGGTCCATTCCCCGCCATGCTGCGCGGCCAGTCTCTCCTTGGGCACGAACGTCTTGCTGATGCCGCCGGCCAGGGCGACCGCGGCCAGTAGTCCGGTGGCGATCCAAAGAGTGAGGTTCATGGGATCTCTCCTGTCTCTGTGTAGGTGATTCCGGTGTCCTGGGAGGCCGTCCGGCGTGAGACACCGGACGGCGCACCGTTGTGACATGCCGAGTTGCCGACGTTCCGTTGCTCAGAGGAGCGCCTGGGCTGCCGGTTCGGCGGTGGCCGGCGCCTTACCGCGCTTGGCCTGCAGCAGCTGTCGGCGCTTGTCATCCTTGATCCACCAGGTGCGCGAACCGGGATTGCGTGCCTCGTACGCCAGCTGCCAGATGGTGCCCTGGCAAATGAACTCCTTGACCTTCGCGCCCGGGCGTCCGCCGAGGTAGTACCTCTTGGCGGTGTCATCCCTGGTGGCGAGCTGGAGGATGCCGGCCCGACGTCCCAGACTGATGCACTGGCTGACGAACCCCGCGTCGACGGGCGCGGGCTGCTCACCCGCGAGCCGGCTGAGCACTGTCTCGGCGGCCTGCGGGCCCAGCTGAACCGCGGCCTGGCAGCTCATCCGGAACGGCAGGTCAGACGGTGCCGCCGAATCCCCGGCCGCGACGATGCGCACGTCGTCCACGCTCGTCAACGTCTCGTCCGTGAGCAGGCGGCCCAGGGCGTCGGTGCTCAGCCCGCTGCGCGCGGCCAGGTCCGGCACGCCGAACCCGGCGGTCCAGATGGTCACCTCGCTCGGTAACTCACGGCCGCCACTGAGCCGCACGGCATCGCGCGCCACAGCCGTCACCTTCGTGTCGGGGCCTTCGAGCACGGTCACACCGAGCTCGGCCAGCCGCTCGGCAACCGAGCGTCGACCCCGCGGATGCAGATACGGGCCGAGCACCTCGCCGCAGACCAGAGTCACGGTGCGGCCCTCCTCCGCCAGTTCGGCGGCGGTCTCGATGCCGGTCGGACCGGCTCCGACCACCGTCACCGCGGCCGATACAGGCGCGGCGTCGACGACCGGTCGCAGCCGCTCCGCCTCCTCCAGGCCGGACATCGGATAGGCGAACTCGGCCGCTCCGGGCACGCGCGGGTCGGCGCTGCCACTGCCCACCGCGTAGATCAGGTAGTCGTAGCCGACCGTGCCGCCGGTCGCCAACCTCACGCTACGCTCGGAAGCGTCGATCCGTGTCACGGTGTCGACGACCAGCCGAACGCTCTCGGCCAGCACCTTTCGGTAGTCGACGACCGCGTCGTGGGACCCACCCACCAGTTGGTGCAGGCGGATCCGCTCGACGAAGCTCGGGCGCGGGTTGATCAGCGTCACTGTCACGTCGTCGCGCTGCGTCAGGCGATTGGCGGCCATGACGCCGGCGTATCCCCCGCCGACCACGACCACATCGGTGTTATCCGTCACGGTGTCTCCTCCACTTCGAGGGGGTTCGGCCTCAGGACACCGCTTGACCGATCGTTGTGACAGCGCGCGCGTTCTTTCTTGTTGTCCGTCCTGGCCGTCTGGCCGCCTGGACGGATTCCGGCCCGACCGCGGGGACGTCACCGGCGCGGTCGTCAGCTTGGCCGGCGATCAGCCGTGCGTGTTCTTGAGTATGCGCAGGAGGGCGCCGAAGGCGGTTGGGGTGGTCGAGAGTATGGAGTGGGTGGGGTCGCCGCTTTCGGTGAGGTGGACCGTCTTTGCCATGGTGGTGGCGACGTGGAGGCAGGCGTCGCCTTCCTGGCAGTGGGATGACTTCTGCCAGCTGCCGGCAACGTGCAGGCAGGCCTCGCCCTGGGCGCAGTAGGACGACTTCCGCCAGTCAAACGTGGACATGGGGCTCCCTTACAGGTCTTGGACGATGGCGTGGATCAGGTCCCGGGACTTCTCGGGGCTCAGCGCGGTGGCTTCCACGACGTCGAGAAGGTTCCGGTACTTCTCCAAGAGTGCTTCGGCGTCCAGTAGCACGGGACCGTGGAACTGGTCGAGTTGTGCGGTGTCGAGTTGTGGGACGGTGTCGTGCAGGCTGACGCTCGGAACCCGTGGCCGTCTGCCCATCGAGGGAGGACAGGCGGCCACGGATCCACCCGCTCACTTCCCCAGGAAAATGGGGTTCGTGAACGCCGCCAGCGCCCCCGGCAGCGGTGCCGCCGTCGCCTCATGCCTCAGTTCCGCCCGTACGTATGCCGCGTACGAGGCCGTCGTACTCCACTCCACCGTGCCGGACCCGGACACCGGCAGTGGCGCGCTCGTGAACAGCACCCCCTGGTCGGTGACGAAGCGGATCGTGCAGCCGGGGGCGCCGGTGGCCTCCAGGCGGACGGTGACCGGAGACTCCTTGTCCACCTTCAACCGCCCGCCGATTCCCGCGTGTTCACCCCGCGCGCCCGACGCCGTGAACGAAACCGAGACCAGCTTCGACTCGGCCACGTACGAGCGGCCCGCGCGCAGTCCCTCCTGAATGGCCTCGCGGGTCAGGTCGTCGGCGAGGACGACCGTCTGCGGGGTGCCGACCGGGTCGGGGTCGCGGTGGGCGTCGCTGTTGCCCATCGCCGGGAGCCAGGAGCGGGAGCCGGAGCGGACGGAGGCCACGAGCGTGTTGTCCCACTCCGCGAGCGACACCTCGTCGTCCGGGGTGTACGGGCCGTTCCACACCTCGACCGCGTCCGCCTCCCCGAACCCGAACTTCCAGCCGCAGCCGATGCAGGTGGCGTGCGGGTGGGCGGGGACGACCAGGCCTCCGGCGCGATGGATCTGGCGGGCGAAACGCGCAAAGCGGTTGTCGCGGGCTCGGTAACGCCAGTCGACGAAGGTGCCGGGGTCGGTGCCGAGCGCCAGCACATGGCCGTTGCGTGTCGTGACCTCCTCGCCGAGCATGATCAGGAGGTCGTCGCCCGCCTGGTCCGCCCAATGTGGGTGGGAGGAGTGGGTGTTGTGCTCCGACGTGTTGATGAAGTCCAGGCCCGCGGCACGGGCCAGCGCCGCGATCTCCGCGGGGGTGCGGCGGCCGTCCGAGTGCCAGGAGTGCAGGTGGCAGTCGCCGCGGTACCAGGCCCGGCCTCGGCCCTTCGCGCGCGACGGGGGGTACTTCGGGGCGGGGGTCTTGTCCTGGTCCCCGTACGTGAGCGTGATGGTGACCTCGTACGACAGGCCCTGCGGCGCGACCGTGTACGGGCCGAGCGCGATGTACCAGGTGCCGGACTTGATGACCCCCGGGGTGTAGCCCGGTGTCGCGTCGTCCGCGCGGATGAAGAACTCCGTGCGCGCCCCGCCCGACCAGCCGCGGAAGCCCTCGCCGCCCAGCTCCGTGCCGCGCTCGTCGAAGAGGCCGATGTCGAGGGCGTTGCCCGCGGTGCCGGCCGGGACGGTGGGCCTCTCGTAGCGGTACGCGACGCGGATCTCCCGCACACCGCGCGGCACCTCGACCGGGAGGTACACGAAGTCCGGCGAACCGGTGGGCAGGGTGCCGCTCACCGTCCGGGTCTCGGCACCGCTCGTCGGGGTCCCGGAACCGTCGGCCGCATCGGCGCCGCTCGCGAAGCTCACGCTTCCCAACGTAAGCGCGGCGGAGGCTCCGGTCACGAACAGAGTGCGTCTGCCTATGCCGTGGTCGTCCTCGCACATGCTGTTGCTCCCAAGGTGTCGTGGGGTGAGTGACATGACATGGGTGGGGTGGCGCAAGAGGGGCGTACCACTCTGGGCTTCGGGAGTGAACAGGGGCGCAAGGGAAAGGAAGCGGCAGCTTTCCAAGCCGTGCCAGAGCCAACCTGTGACGATCTGCCGCGCCGAGGATTACGCCGACGCTCTGTAATGCCTGATCACCGCAAACGTATGCTCGAAGGATGACGACTTCCGCGACTCCCGGAACCGGGCCGACAGCGAACTCCATGCGGCGCGCGCTGAGGCGTGCGCGGGACGGCGTCGCGCTCGACGTCAACGAGGCGGCGGTGCTGTTGCAGGCGCGCGGCGAGGACCTCGACGACCTTGCCGCGTCCGCCGCGCGGGTGCGTGACGCGGGGCTCGAGGCGGCGGGCCGGTCCGGTGTCATCACGTACTCGAAGAGCGTGTTCATCCCGCTCACCCGGCTGTGCCGGGACAAATGCCACTACTGCACCTTCGTGACCGTGCCGGGCAAGCTGCGCCGGGCGGGGCACGGGATGTTCATGTCCCCGGACGAGGTCCTCGACATCGCCCGGCGCGGCGCCGAACTCGGCTGCAAGGAAGCCCTCATCACCCTCGGCGACAAGCCGGAGGACCGCTGGCCCGAGGCCCGGGAATGGCTGGACGCGCACGGGTACGACGACACGATCGCGTACGTACGGGCCATCTCCATCCGCATCCTGGAGGAGACGGGGCTGCTCCCGCACCTCAACCCCGGGGTCATGTCGTGGACCGACTTCCAGCGGCTCAAGCCCGTCGCGCCGAGCATGGGCATGATGCTGGAGACGACGGCGACCCGGCTGTGGAGCGAGCCGGGCGGGCCGCACCATGGATCGCCGGACAAGGAGCCCGCCGTACGGCTGCGGGTGCTCGAGGACGCGGGCCGGTCCTCCGTTCCTTTCACCAGCGGGATCCTCATCGGCATCGGGGAGACGTACGAGGAGCGCGCCGACTCGCTGTTCGCGCTGCGGAAAGTCTCCCGCGCCTACCACGGCGTCCAGGAGCTGATCATCCAGAATTTCCGCGCCAAGCCGGACACGGCGATGCGCGGGATGCCCGACGCGGAGCTGGACGAGCTGGTCGCCACGGTGGCCGTGGCCCGGCACATCATGGGACCGGCGGCCTGTCTCCAGGCGCCGCCGAACCTGGTGGACTCCGAGTACGGGCGGCTCATCGGCGCGGGCATCGACGACTGGGGCGGTGTCTCGCCGCTCACCATCGATCACGTCAACCCCGAGCGTCCGTGGCCGCAGATCGACCTCCTGCGGGAGCAGTCGGCGGAGGCCGGCTTCGAGCTGCGCGAACGGCTGTGCGTCTACCCCGAGTTCGTGCGGCGCGGTGAGCCCTGGCTGGACCCGCGGCTGCTGCCGCACGTACGGGCGCTGGCCGACCCGGAGACGGGGCTCGCGCGGCAGGACGCCGTCGTCGAGGGGCATCCGTGGCAGGAGCCGGAAGAGGCCTTCACGGCGTCCGGCCGTACCGATCTGCACCACACCATCGACACCGACGGGCGCACCGGCGACCGCCGGGACGACTTCGACCTCGTCTACGGCGACTGGGAGGAGCTGCGCGAGGCGGCGGCGCCCGGCATGGTGCCGTCCCGCATCGACACGGACGTACGGGCCGCGCTGGCGACGGCCGCCGACGACCCGACCCGGCTGACCGACGACGAGGCGCTGGCTCTCCTGCACGCGGACGGCCCGGCCCTCGACGCCCTCTGCCGGATCGCGGACGACGTGCGCAAGTCCGTCGTCGGGGACGACGTCACCTACATCGTCACCCGGAACATCAACTTCACCAACGTCTGCTACACCGGCTGTCGCTTCTGCGCCTTCGCCCAGCGCCGCACCGACGCGGACGCCTACACGCTGTCGCTGGACCAGGTGGCCGACCGCGCCCAGCAGGCCTGGGACGTGGGCGCCGTGGAGGTCTGCATGCAGGGCGGCATCCATCCGGACCTGCCGGGCACGGCGTACTTCGACATCGCGAAGGCGGTGAAGGCGCGCGTCCCCGGCATGCATGTGCATGCCTTCTCCCCGATGGAGGTCGTCAACGGCGCGACCCGTACGGGCATGTCCATCCGCGAGTGGCTGACCGCGGCGAAGGAGGCCGGGCTCGACACCATCCCCGGCACGGCGGCCGAGATCCTCGACGACGAGGTCCGCTGGGTCCTCACCAAGGGCAAGCTGCCCACGGCGACCTGGATCGAGGTCGTCACGACGGCGCACGAGCTGGGCATCCGGTCCTCGTCGACGATGATGTACGGCCATGTGGACCAGCCCCGGCACTGGCTCGGCCACTTCCGCACCCTCGCCCGTATCCAGCAACAGACCGGCGGCTTCACCGAGTTCGTGACACTCCCGTTCATCCACACCAACGCGCCGGTGTACCTCGCGGGCATCTCCCGCCCGGGCCCCACGATCCGCGACAACCGCGCGGTGACGGCGATGGCCCGCCTCCTCCTCCACCCGCACATCCCCAACATCCAGACCAGCTGGGTGAAGCTGGGGGCGGAGGGCGCGGCGGAGATGCTGCGCTCCGGCGCCAACGACCTCGGCGGGACCCTGATGGAGGAGACCATCTCCCGGATGGCGGGCTCGTCCTACGGCTCGTACAAGTCCGTCAAGGACCTCATCGCCGTCGCGGAGGCGGCGGGGCGTCCGGCGAAGCCGCGCACCACTCTGTACGGGGCGGTGTCCGAGGAGCGGCAGCGGGTCGCGTCGGCGTCGGACGGGCATCTGCCGGAGCTGCTGCCGGTCCTGGAGTGACGGAGGGTACGCATGGGGGGTCGGAGTACGATGATCCGACCCCCGGTGGAGGGGCCAGACGCTGAGGAGTTGCGTGCCCGTGCCTGCCCGACGGCTTCCCTCCTGGGCCTGGGTCACCGGTCTGACCGCGGTGGCGATCATGGCGGTGGGCGCGCTCGCCGCGCAGGCCGACCAGGGGGCGCACCCGACCGCCTCCGCCAAGTCGAAGCCTTCCGCGTCGGCGAGCGCGCGGCCCTCCGCCTCCGCCTCACCCAAGAAGACGGCGGTGGCCGCCGTACCCGACGGCTCGGGCACGGGGCGGCGCATCGTCTACTCCCTCGCGCAGCGGCGGGTGTGGCTGGTCGACACGGGCGAGACCACCCGGCGCAGCTTCGCGGTGTGGCCGGGCACGGTGAGCCCGGCACCGGGTACGTACGCGGTCTTCTCCACACTCCCGTCGACGACGGGCACCGACGGTACGAAGGTCGAGAACATCGTCTACTTCACCGTCGTGTCCGGAGTGAACATCGCGTTCTCCAACGCCCAGGACGGCTCCTCGCCCCAGCCCGCGGCGGGCGTGCAGACCGGGGCGATCCGCATGCGCAGCGCCGACGGGGATGCCGTCTGGGAGTTCGGCAGCAAGGGGACGAAGGTCTCCGTGGTCAAGTAGCGGCTGGAGGATGTCCTCGCTCTTGGCGGAAAACCGCTTCGGCTGTGTCAGTGGCCCCTGTTAGCTTCCTGAGGCTCGTGTGATCCACGGGCCTCAGGAATGACAGGGGAGGGGACAATTGGCCAGCAACAGATGGGTCGTTGGGGGCAGACGGTTGGCGGTGGGGTGCTGTGTGGCGGCGCTCGTGGCGGGCGGGTCCGGCACGGCGTCAGCCGCGGACAACCTGCCGCCGAGGCAGCCGCTCGTCCAGGATCTGAAGACGGGTACCAAGCCGTGCGCGACGGGCGACGACAAGGCGTACGTCTCGCAGTCGCCCACGCTCTCAGCCGTGCTGTACGACCCGGAGGAGGACAACCAGCCCGTCGAGGCCAACATGGTCAAGGGCGAGTTCGAGGCCTGGTGGACGGACGCCGACGGGGTGGAGCAGCGCCGGACGTACACCACGATCGAGCAGTCGTCGGGTTCGAGGCAGCAGTGGAGGATGCCGGGGGACATCCCGGTGAACACCGTCGTCTCGTGGCGCGTCCGCGCGAACGACAGCAAGGCGGTCTCCCCTTGGAGCTCTGAGGGTGAGGGCTCGGTCTGCGAGTTCGTGTACGACGACGTGAGCCCGGAGAAGGCGACGATCGCCTCTCCCGAATACCCGGAGGAGGTGCTGTGGGTGGACGGAGTGGGCGTGTACGGCCACTTCACCATGGACTCGCCCTCCGACGACGTCGTGGCCTACACGTACGGCTTCATCGGCGGCCCCTACGGAACCGTCCAGCCGGAACGGCCCGGCGGGGCCGTGACCATCCCCTTCCTGCCACTCCGCTCAGGCCCCGACAGGCTGACGGTCCGCGCGATCGACCGGGCAGGACGCAGCAGCGGAGAGTCGGGGTACTTCTTCTACGTGAAGTCGGGCCGTGCCCCCGTCGCCCAGTGGAAGCTGGCCGACGCGGCGGGCGCCACGAGTGCGGCCGCCGAGACGGGAGCCGACGCGCGCGCCGGCTCCGGAGTGACCTTCGGGGGACCGGCGCCGGACGGCACCGGCCTCACCGCCACGGCCCACCTCGATGGCAGTGACCAGGCGTTCCTGACCCCCGACGCGCCGGCCGTGGACACGGGCGGGACCTTCGCGGTCAGCGCGTGGGTGCGCCCGGATCGCACCGATCGCGACATGGCGGTCGTGAGCCAGGGCGCGAACGGCTCCACAGGCGTCAGGCTCGGGCTGCGCGCCCGGGACGCGGGCCCCGTCTGGTCGTTCACCGTCGGCGGCCAGGAGGTCTCGGGCGGCGCCCCGGAGACCGGAGAGTGGGCCCACGTCCTGGGCCTGTACGACGCCGAGACGGGCCTGGCGCAGCTCTACGTCAACGGCCACGAGACCGGTACGAAGACGCAAGCCGCGCCCGCGGGGGCCACCGACGCCTTCCGGATCGGCCAGGGTCCAGGAGGGTCGGCCTGGCAGGGCGACATCGGAGACGTCCGCGCCTACGACCGAGTCGTGGTGCCCGCCGGTGCCGCTGAACTCGGCTACCGCAAACCGCGGTTGCTCGGCCACTGGTCCCTGGAGACGGCGTCGGACGGCGTCAGCCCCGAACAGGGCGGCGGCGCGCCGCTGAAGCTCGGCTCGGGCGCGACGATCCACCGCGGCCCCGACGGCTCCTGCATCCCGGACCTCGACCCGGACTGCCCCGACGTGCCCTACGCCCTCGTCGGTGACGGCCACCTCCAGCTGGACGGTGAGACGGCCTACGCGGCCACGGAGCAGCCGGTCGTGGACACCGCAGACAGCTTCACGATCGGCGCCGTCGTACGGCTGGCGGACTCCGAGCCCGCCCACCCGATGACCGTGCTGTCGCAGGCCGGTGAGCACACGGACGCCTTCAGGGTGCGCTACCAGCCGTCGGAGCATGCCTGGCAGCTGGTCATGCCGGAGAAGGACGAGGTGGGCGCGTCCGAGATCGTGGTCGCGCAGATCGAGGCGGCGGACGGCGGCGAGGGCCAGGGCCACCGGCTCGCGGTCGTCTACGACGACGCCACCGACACGATCAAGCTCTACCTGGACGGCTACACCAACGCGGCGGCCACCGCGACCTTCCCGAACGGCTGGCACGCCTCCGGCGCGCTCCAGGTGGGCCGGGCCCACACGGGCGAGGGCTGGAGCGAGTACCTGCACGGCGACGTCGACGAGGTGCAGGCGTACGCCGGGGCGCTGCGGGACGCAGACATCGGCGGGCTGGGCTGGGGCACCGACCCTTGCCTGTGCTGAACCCGGCAGTGCGCTGAGATTGGACCGGTCGCCCCCGCCGTCGGGCACGGCGGGGGCGACCGGGGCGTAGGTATCCGCGACCCGGGGCGTTGACGGTCCGGGGGCCGGCTGCGAGACGGCCCAGGGGCGAAGTGCCACCGGAGCGTGGGGCGGTGCGACCCGGTCGGACCCGATGCCAAAGAAGAAAGAACCGGGGAAAGAACCAACCCCACCCCACGCGGCTGGAGACCCCTCGCCCCGACCCCCTCCAGAACTGCGACGGCTGCGACCGGGCGTTCCGCGCCCGGGAGCCGGGCCGCTGCCGGGGCTGTCGCCCGGCCCGAGCGGCGGCGTAGGAAATGCCAGAAGCAAGTCACGTGACCAGCGCCGTCTCGGCAGCTCGCCGCAGCCTCCGCACTACGACCGGGCCATCGCACTCGACGGCGAGTACGCGTCGGCATACGCAGCAGAGGCGCCTGCCGGAGCGAACTGGGCCGCCCCGACGAGGCGCTCGCGGACCTGGACCGGGCCCTCGCGCTCCTGTCCGAGTACACCTGGGCGTTGGGCGATCGGGCGGAGGTCCATCTCCAACTGGGCGCCCACGACAGGGCTCTGGCCGACGCCGACCGGGCGAACGGCCTACGGCCCGACGAAGCGCCGACCCTCGTGTGCCGCGGCCGGGCCTTGATCGGCCTGGGGCGCTTCGACGAGGCCCGCGCCGACCTGGACCGCGCTCTGGCACTGAGCCCCGCCCCCGACCGGGTGCGTATCGCTCCGCTCCTGGACCGGATCAACGCGGCGCGCCAGGCTCCGACGTCGGTTCCGGACGGGCCGGAAATGCCCGGCGAACGCCGTTCATAAGTGACCACTGGGGTCACATTTCGCATACCGTTCGAGGCCGCCGATGGACCCCGACGGACCGTTCCCGTTCGGTTACAGTGCTGAGCTGTCGAACGTACGGACATTCCTGGGGAGGTCTCGGTGGGTGCGACAGCCGGTGCCGTCTGGGGCCGGGTCGAACAGCAGGACTTCCGCAGCAGGGTGCGCGGAACGCTGCTGGGCGTGGCCGTCGGGGACGCCCTGGGCTCGCCCCTGAACGGGCTGACCCTGGGGGAGATCCGGGAGGCGTACGGCGCCGAGGGCCTGGCCGATCTCGCCTTCGGATACGGCCGTCGCGGCGCCGTCACCGACCTCACGCAGCTCACGCTGTTCACCCTCGACGGGCTGATACGCGCCCAGGTACGCCGCGACACCGGCGCCTGGCATCCGCCGACCGACCTCCACCGGGCCTATCGCCGCTGGGCTGCCACCCAGAGCGACTGGGGCCCGGACGAGCGCCGCAAGGACGACGGCTGGCTGGCCCGCGAGGAGTGGCTGTACGCCCGTCGCGACCCCGCCCATGCATGTCTGACCGGCTTCGGCGACGAGACCATGGGCACGCTGGACGCGCCCAAGAACCCCGGCGAGCTCGGCGCCGAGGTCGTCGCCCGTTCCGCGCCCTTCGGGCTGCTCGTCGGCTGGGAGCCGCAACTCGTGATGCAGCTCGCCGTCGAGTGCGCCGCGCAGACGCACGGGCACTCCACGGCGTACCTGGCGGCGGGCGCGTACGCCGTCATCGTGCACGCGCTGGCCCGCGGCGAGGGCCTCGACGGGGCCGTGCAGCGCGCGCTGGCGGTACTCGCCGCGCGCCCGGGGCAGCAGCCCGTCACGGACGCGCTCCAGCACGCGCTGGGCGCTGTACGGCAGGGGATGCCCACGGCGGCGCGGGTCGAGGAACTCGTGGGGGAGGGGACGGCGGAAGGGCTGCTCGCCGTTGCCGTGTACTCCGCGCTGGTCAGTGAGGACATCCGGCACGGGCTGTGCCTCGCGGTGAACCACGGTGGGCCCTCCGGGGCGGCGGGGGCCCTCACCGGGGGGCTGCTGGGTGCGCTGCACGGGGAGACGGCTCTGCCGCCGGCCTGGCTGGCCGAGCTGGAGGGCCGTCCCACGATGCTGGTCCTGGCGGACGACTTCGCGATGGAGATGACGCAGGGGCCGGCGTTGCACGGGCCGGGTGGGTCGTCGCCGGGGTGGTTGGCTCGTTATCCGCGGGCTTGAGCGGCGGGATTGTTCGCCCCCGCCGCCCCTACCCGTCCCATCCCCGGGGGCTCCGCCCCCGGACCCCCGCCAGGGGCGCTGCGGCGGAGAACCGCGTCGGCTCACTC
>NZ_JBEZLR010000115.1:0-31020 GCF_040652275.1 Streptomyces sp. NPDC048275 | reverse complement strand
TCCTCCGCCTTGCAGCTGGATGCACCAGACCCCGCTCACCTGGGCTATCAGGCGCCGTTGCTTCCCTGCGACCTGATCCGCCGGACAGGCCCTAGGACCTGTCGTCCACGGCGGCACCCGTAAGCCCGAAGGTTTCGGGCCGGCTTGGCCGAAGCTTGTCGTGATCAAGATGAGCGGATTCCCGAAACACAGAAGCGGGATCGGATAGGTTTCGATTCGTTTTCGTGCGCCACGCGCGCGTGCCGTGCGCACCGACCGCGAGCCAGTCACGCACCAGTCACTTGAAGCATGGGGTGGGGATTTCATGTCCAGCCATCGGCAGTCGAAGAAACTCAGATACACGGCCTGGGCCGCCGCCGGCGTCGCCGTGGTCGCCGGAGCGGGGATCGCCGCGCAGACCTCGACGGCGGCCACCACCTGGCCCGCGCAGAAGACCTTCACCGGCCGCGCCTTCGACACCTGCACCGCACCCTCGCTGTCTGCGATGAAGGCCTGGAACACGGGCTTCTACGGCGCCGCCGCCGTCTACATCGGCGGCAAGAACCGCGGCTGCGGCCAGCCCAACCTCACCGCCTCCTGGGTGAAATCGGTCAGCGCGAGCGGCTGGAAGCTCATCCCGCTGTACGTCGGCGCCCAGCCGTACTGCCAGAGCGGCTCCAGCCCCGAGAAGCTCACCGCCGCCACCGCCGCCTCGCTCGGCGCCACCGATGCCGCGGACGCGGTGAAAAAGGCGTCGGCCCTCGGCATGAAGGCCGGCAGCCCGATCTACCTCGACATGGAGTCGTACGACATCACCGACACGGCCTGCAACAAGGCGGTGCTGACATATGTGCGCGCCTTCGACAAGACGCTGCGCACCAAGACGTACCGCGCCGGTTTCTACGGCTTCGCCAGCTCCAGCGCGAAGGCCATCGCCAACGCGACCGACCGCACCGACCTGCCGGGCAATCTCTGGTACGCGCTGTGGGACAAGCAGAACACCACGACCAAGGACTGGCCGTTCGGTGCCACCCAGTGGACGAACCACAGCCGCGCCCACCAGTACATGGTGAACAGCAAGGAGACCCGCGGCGGGTACACGATCACCGTGGACCGGAACGCCTGGGACGCGCCGGTGGCGATCACGGGCTGACGCCCAGGTGGCCCATGTGCCTAGGCTCTGTCGTCACATTCCCGCCTGCCTCGTGACGCCATGCACGCTCCCCCAAAGGGGGGACCCCCACTCGCCGCACCGGGCACAGACCCACGTACAACCAGTACGAGGGACTGTGCCCGGCACGCCGAGAGCACGCACCTACGGCAGACATCAGCCGCTCCGCGGCGGGCGCGAGGCCCGCCCTCCGGGCGGACGACGGGAATGTGACGACAGGACCTGGTGCGGCCGGGCCCCATGTGACCCGTGTGCCGCCGATGTGATGGTGCGACGGTGCCTGAAGGCGGAGCGAATCGTTGGTCGAAAGGGTGGCCGAGAGCTGGGCCACTGCCTACCATCGATCACCGCAAGACTTTGTGCACCGTCGCACAATCTCCTCGGGAGGTTTCCTTGCACCGCCGCCGTCGCACCGCGCTAGTCCTCTCCGCCGTGATCGTCGCCGCGGGCCCCCTCCTCACCGCGTGCGGCAACGAAGCGCACCCGGGTGCCGCGGCCGTCGTCGGCGGCCAGCGGATCACGGTCGAGCAGCTGGAGAGCCGGGTGAACGAGGTGCGGTCGGCGCAACGGGCCGCCACCACGGACCAGGCCCAGTACGAGCAGACCGTCGCCAGGACCGCCGGCCTCACCCGCGACACCCTGCACACCATGGTCCTCGAGCGGGTCCTGGAGCGGGCCGCCAAGGACGCGGGCGTGACCGTCACCCGCAACGACACCCAGCAGATGCGGGCCGCGCTGGAACAGCAGGCCGGAAGCGCGAAGGCGCTGGAGACGGCCTGGCTGCAGCAGTACGGGGTGGCGCCGGGGCGTCTCGACGAAAACCTCCACACCGAGATCGAGGCCCAGAAACTGGCCGCCGCGCTCGGCGCCGACATGAACACCACCGAGGGCAAGGCCACGTTCTGGAAGGCCATGTCCGAGGCGTCCAAGAAGCTGGACGTCGATCTGAACCCGCGCTACGGCGCCTGGGACGTCCAGAAGAGCAGCCGGGTCGATGTGAAGACGCCGTGGCTGCGGGAGATCACGTCGGCGGGGGCCCGGCAGACGGCGTAGTGGGTTGCGCTGCGGTGCACGGGTGTGGTGCCCGGACGCGGTGTGCGCGCGTGCGTGCCGTGCGCGCCGACGGCTGTGGATAAGCCGGGGGATAACCCGCTGGATAAATCGTTGGATAAGCGGTTCAGCTGACCGGCCTGTGGATATCCGACGGCCAGGCCTGTGGATAACTGCCGGGCTGTCGGCGGCGTGGGTTACGTTCGATGGGTGAACGCAACCAGCTTCGACGACGCCCCTGAGGCGGCCGGCTCCGACGCCACCGGCCCCGGCTCTGAACCCGTCCTCGCCCCCGGCCGAATCGTCCTGCTCACCACCAGCCACCGTGTCGCGCCCGGGCTGCTGTCCTGGCCCGCCTGGCAGGCACTGCGCGGCGCCGACCAGGTGCTGTGCGCGGACGGCGCGCACCCGCAGCTGCCGTATCTGCGCGAGGCCGGCATCACCGTCGCCGAGCTGTCCCCCAGCGCCCAGGACCTGGTCGACGCCTGCGCCGGCGGTCGCACCGTGGTCGTCGTCGCCACCGGCGAGGGCGAGCCGCGCCTCACCGACGGCCTGGCCCGGCTCGCCGGCTCCGGCCGCATACAGATGCCGGAGCTGGAACTGCTCCCCGCCTCGTACGACCTGCCGGGTGCCCGCCTCCTCGACCTCGTCCAGGTCATGGACCGCATCCGCGTCGAGTGCCCGTGGTCGTCCCAGCAGACCCACAAGGGCCTGGCCAAGTACGGGATCGAGGAGGCGTACGAGCTCGTCGAGGCGATCGAGGAGGGCGACCGGGACGAGCTCAGGGAGGAGCTCGGAGACGTCCTGCTTCAGGTCGTCTTCCACGCGCGGATCGCCGAGGAAGGCGGCGAGGAGGACGGCGCCGCCCCTTTCTCGATCGACGACGTGGCGGGCGGCATCGTCGCCAAGCTGATCCACCGCCACCCGCACGTGTTCGGCGACGAGACGGCCACGACCCCCGACGAGGTCAAGGAGCACTGGCTGCGCACGAAGGCCGTGGAGAAGCAGCGGACATCGGTGACGGAGGGGATACCACTGGGCCAGCCGGGCCTTGCGCTCGCGGCGAAGCTGTCGTCGCGGGTGCGCACGGCGGGCCTCGAGGTGCCGCTGCCGCAGGGCGAGGGCGTCGGGTACGAACTGCTGGCCATGGCCGCGCACGCCGAGGCCGAGGGCGTGGACCCGGAGGCGGCGCTGCGGGCCGCGGCCCGGGCGTATCGGGACGCGATCCGCGCGACGGAGGGGAGCCGAGCTTGATCTTCATCTTCGGGTTGCCCGAAGGTCGGCAAGGGCTTCGGCGCGGTCGGCGCGTCCGATGGTTCTTCCCCCGTCGTAGCGGGGTGCCCGGGCGGCGATCCCTGGTTCCGGGCGAGGCATTTCTCGGCGACACCGCGATCGAGGCGGTAGGACCGGCCTGGGCTCCCTGACGGGGCAGGGTTACGAGCTCGGGGCGCGCCCGGACGGGTTGTGCCAGTTCGGTTGCGGCCGGTCGAGCAGCCACTCCGCCGAGCCCAGCGGTCGGGGGTGCTCCTGCCCGGTGGGCGGCAGCAGGTCGTGGAAGATCCGCTCGGGCGGGGCGCCGAGGGTGAGAAGGGCCTCGCCGATGTCCTCGACGAGCTTGGGCGGACCGGCCAGATAGACGTCCTGCCGCGCCCAGCCGGCCCGGTTGCCCAGCGCGGTCAGCAGCCGTTCGGTGGCCTGGGTCCTGGGGCGGCCGGGCGCCGGGGTGATGAACGTGACCGTGAGCCGGGTGAGCCGGGCCTGTAAACGCTCCACGGCGGACCGGTCGTAGAGGTACGAGGTATCGCGGGCGACGAGGAACAGCCTCACCTCGTGTGTGTCGTCGAGTTGCTGCAGCAGCGCCTTGACGGGGGCCCACCCCGTGCCGGCCGCGATGAAGGTGAGCGGCCGCACGATGGGCGTGCGCAGGATCAGCCCGCCGCCGGGCGCGCCGAGCCGCAGGATGTCGCCCGCCCGGGTGCGCCGGACCAGGGCGGTGGAGAGCACCCCGCCCTCGACACGGCTGATGTGCAGGTCGAGGGTGTGGTCGGCGCGGGGCGCGTTGCCCAGTGAGTACGGCCGCCAAATGCCCGGCAGATGGGGGTTGTTGACGCTGACGTACTGACCGGGGAAGTAGCGGAGTCGGTGCTGCGGTCGCAGGGTCAGCACGACGAGATCCTCGCCGTGCAGCGCCCGGTTCACCACCTCGGCGTCCCACCAGGGCGGTTCACCCGCGTGCTGCGCCTCCCACGCGCCCTGAAGCATGACGTTGGTGATCGCTCCGTACGCCTCGCCCCAGGCCTTCTCGGTCTCCGCGTTCCACGTCGCCCCCGCGACGACGGCGAACGCGGCGAGCAGACTCGCCCCCACGGCGGCATAGTGTTCCGGCTCGGCCAGATACTTCCGGTGATCCCGCCCCAGCTCCCGCAAGTAGCCCGGCAGCGCCGGATCCTCCAGCCGCTCCATCACATACGTGAGCGCCGCGAACAACCGGTCGCGCTGCCGCTGCATGTCCTCCGGAAAGTCCAGCGGGAAGAGCCCGCGGAGGTCCGGGTGGTGCCGGAAGAGATGCGAGTAGAAGTACTTGACCGCGAACTCGGCGCGTCTCTCGACGACCGCGAAGCTGGATCTGAGTATTTCGGGGTCCACGGCGCGATTTAGGGAGGTTATGAGCCGCCGAGTCAAACAGCAGGTCATGTACGGAGAGTCTGGGGTGAAGCGGGCGGGAGGCCATGGCGGCGGAGCGCGCGCCCACCCCGGTTTCCGCCGGCTCCTGGCGGCGAACCACGGAGTTGCGGGCGCCGTACCTCCGGATACCGTCAGGGCGTGACCGACCAGCCCCCGCCGTTCAGCCCCGCCCCGGAACTCTTCACCTGGGAGTTCGCCACCAACCCGTACCCGGCGTACGCCTGGTTGAGGGAGCACGCCCCCGTGCACAGAACGCGGCTCCCCAGCGGGGTGGAGGCCTGGCTCGTCACCCGTTACGCGGATGCCAAGCAGGCGCTCGCCGACGCGCGGCTGTCCAAAAACCCGGCCCATCACGACGAACCCGCGCACGCGAAGGGGAAGACGGGCATTCCGGGGGAGCGGAAAGCCGAGCTGATGACGCATCTGCTGAACATCGATCCGCCGGACCACACCCGGCTGCGGCGGCTCGTCAGCAAGGCGTTCACACCGCGACGAGTGGCGGAGTTCGCGCCGCGTGTGCAGGAGCTCACCGACCACCTCATCGACCAGTTCGCCGACAAGGGCTCCGCCGACCTCATCCACGAGTTCGCCTTCCCGCTCCCCATCTACGCCATCTGCGACCTGCTGGGTGTCCCCCGCGAGGACCAGGACGACTTCCGGGACTGGGCGGGGATGATGATCCGGCACGGCGGGGGGCCGCGGGGCGGGGTCGCGCGGTCCGTCAAGAAGATGCGCGGATACCTCTCCGAGCTCATCCACAAGAAGCGCGAGGCTCTCCCCGACACGCCCGCCCCCGGCGAAGACCTCATCTCCGGCCTCATCCGCGCCTCCGACCACGGCGAGCACCTCACCGAGAACGAGGCCGCGGCGATGGCCTTCATCCTCTTGTTCGCAGGTTTCGAGACGACCGTGAACCTGATCGGCAACGGCACCTACGCCCTGCTCACCCACCCCGAGCAGCGACAGCGGCTGCAGGCGTCCCTCGCCGCCAAGGAGACGGCGCTGCTGGTAACCGGTGTCGAGGAACTCCTGCGCTACGACGGCCCCGTCGAACTCGCCACCTGGCGGTTCGCGACCGAGGCCGTCAGCATCGGCGGGCAGAACATCGCGCCCGGCGACCCCGTTCTCGTCGTACTCGCCGCGGCGGATCGCGACCCTGAACGGTTCGACCGGCCGGACACGCTCGACCTCTCCCGGCGTGACAACCAACACCTCGGCTACGGCCACGGCATCCACTACTGCCTCGGCGCTCCCCTCGCCCGGCTGGAGGGGCAGACCGCGCTCTCCACTCTCCTCACCCGCCTCCCCGACCTCCAACTCGCGGGAGATTCGGCCGATTTGCGCTGGCGCGGTGGCCTCATTATGCGGGGATTGCGCACTCTTCCGGTGGAGTTCACACCGGGTCCGTAGTCATGTCTGGATCATGATCACCCGGTCACGAAAAGGTGACGGTCGCTCAACTCTGTGATCTTCACGTGATCTGCGCTGCATCGACTTGTGACAAGTGTTCGGGTGCGGATACGTTCAGTCGTCAACGCGACTCATACGTCGCGCAGTCATCTGCTGTCACGCGAAAGGCTTCCGCATGCTCTCCGGGAACGGCCGCCATCGTCGCCCCCGTCAGGCTCCGGCCCTCATCGTCGCGGCAGGAGTGACCGGATCGGCCATCGCCATCCCGTTGCTCGGTGCCACCGGTGCGAGTGCGGCCGACGGCACCACGTGGGACCGGGTCGCGGAGTGCGAGAGCGGCGGCGAGTGGAGTGCCGACAACGGCAACGGGTACTACGGCGGCCTGCAAGTGACCCAGGAGAACTGGGAGAAGTACGGCGGCCTCAGCTACGCGCCCAGCGCTGACCAGGCCAGTCGCTCGCAGCAGATAGCCCTCGCCGAACGGCTTCTTGACGACAAGGGCCTCGTCGCCTGGCCCACCTGCGGACCGCTCTCCGGGCTCAGTGCGAACTCGGCCGAGTTCGAGGTCGACACGGGTGTGGCGGATGGCTCGTCCGGCTCGTCGAATTCATCCGGTTCTTCCGATTCGTCGGACTCATCCGACTCGCCGTCGTCCGACTCGTCCTCGGGTGCGACCAAGAACACGACGAAGGCCGCCACGTCGTCCGGCGGCAAGAGTGACTCCGACTCTCAGGATTCCGACAGCTCGTCCACAGCCACGGCGAAGAGTGATAAGTCGGGCAAGTCGGGTCAGAGCGACGACTCGTCGAGTGCGTCCGAGGGTGCGACGACGAGCGCCGGGCGCCATCGCGGCGGCAGTGCCGACGAGGACACGAGCGGTATCGCGACCGGCAGTTCGGCGGACGGCCGTACCGGCGACCCCTCCGGCCGACACGCCTCCCGCGACTCCGGCGCGTCCCGAGACGTCGTCGACGGCTCGTACGTCGTCCGTGTCGGGGACAGTCTCTGGAACATCGCCGACTCCCTTGACCTCGAAGGCGGATGGTCGGAGCTGTACGCCGTGAACGAGGGGACGGTCGGCGCCGATCCGGACCTCATCCTCCCCGGTCAGAGCCTTGCAGTTGGTGCTGAATCGGGCGAAAAGTAGCGGGAGTTCACGTCATGGTTCGCTGCGGAATGTCCGGTTTGATCAGAGTGAGACATGAGTCTCAGAAGCCCTGATCGTCTTTGAAATTCCGCCGATCGCATGTCTACGGTCATCACCGCTCGCCACAGCGGGCCCCGACGATCGCAACGCCGAATCCTGCCAGCGGCCGTACGGGAACAGTCGACGCGTCAAGCGCCGTAGGCAGGAGCGGGGGACCCAAGGTAAGTGCCACGCCCGGTAGTTGACCGGGAGTGGCTTGGGGTGAAGACGTGCGCCGAGAGCGCGCGGCCGGGCACTCACCCGCCCGAACCCGACAGCTCACCTCGCAGGCGTCGGTGAGGGGATCACTCCATGCTGCTTTCCAGCAAGGGCAAGCACCGCCGCCCGACCGCTTTCGATCGGACTACCCGCATCGCCACGCTCGCCGGCGTGACCGGTGTGGCCATCGCCGCCCCGCTGATGGCGGCCGGCAGCGCCTCCGCCGCCACCGACTCCGAGTGGGACGCCGTCGCCCAGTGCGAGGCCGGCGGTAACTGGTCCATCAACACCGGCAACGGCTACTACGGCGGCCTGCAGTTCTCGGCCTCCACCTGGGCCGCGTACGGCGGCACCGCCTACGCCTCCACCGCCGACCAGGCCTCCAAGTCCCAGCAGATCGCCATCGGCGAGAAGGTCCTCGCCGGGCAGGGCAAGGGCGCCTGGCCGACCTGTGGCACGGGCCTGTCCAGCACCCCGAACGGCGGCGGTGCGAGCAGCAGCTCGCCCTCGGCCGACACGCAGAGCGCGAGCACCACCCGTACGACGGAGCAGCCCGCCTCCCGTTCGGCGGAGCGCCCGGCCGCCGAGAAGACCGTCTCCACCCCGACCGGCGAGAAGGTCGCGAAGGGTGACGGCGAGTACAAGGTCGTCGCGGGTGACTCCCTCAGCACGATCGCCGAGAAGAAGAACGTCAAGGGTGGCTGGCAGCAGCTGTTCAAGCTGAACAAGGACATCGTCGACGACGCGGACTTCATCTACCCGGGTCAGCAGCTTCACCTCGGCTGACCTCGGCCGGCCTGGGGTGACCTCGGCTGCCCTCAGCTGAATGACAGCCCCCTCATAAGAGGGGTCTCCACACTGGAGACCCCGGTGAGGGTCACCCCCGTCCCCACGGGCTCCCCGCTCTGGCGCGTGTTCCCCCGTACGCGCCGGGGCGGGGCTTTTTGTTCCCTGGGGGAACAATGTTTACCCTCAGTTCTGCCCAAGAGGTGGTCGACCGGCTGGCCGATCCCTCCGAGCCGGTTAGGCTCATCTCGCGTAGCCGAACGCGGCTCCGCGCCGTGCGGGCCTCGCGGCCCCGCGTACCCGCGTCACATCCCAGAAGGAGATGCTCGTGCCGTCCATCGACGTCGTCGTAGCCCGGGAAATCCTGGACTCCCGAGGCAACCCCACGGTCGAGGTCGAGGTTGGCCTCGACGACGGCAGCACGGGTCGTGCCGCCGTTCCGTCCGGCGCCTCCACCGGCGCCTTCGAGGCCATCGAGCTCCGTGACGGTGACCCCAACCGTTACCAGGGCAAGGGTGTCGAGAAGGCCGTCCTCGCCGTCATCGAGCAGATCGGCCCGGAGCTCGTCGGCTACGACGCCACCGAGCAGCGCCTGATCGACCAGGCGATGTTCGACCTGGACGCCACCGACAACAAGGGCTCCCTCGGCGCCAACGCCATCCTCGGCGTCTCGCTCGCCGTCGCGCACGCCGCCTCCGAGGCGTCCGACCTCCCCCTCTTCCGCTACCTGGGCGGCCCGAACGCGCACCTGCTGCCCGTTCCGATGATGAACATCCTGAACGGCGGGTCGCACGCCGACTCGAACGTCGACATCCAGGAGTTCATGATCGCCCCGATCGGCGCGGAGTCCTTCTCCGAGGCCCTGCGCTGGGGCGCCGAGGTCTACCACACCCTCAAGAAGGTGCTGAAGACCAAGGGCCTGTCCACCGGCCTCGGCGACGAGGGCGGCTTCGCCCCGAACCTGGAGTCCAACCGCGCCGCGCTCGACCTCATCCTCGAGGCCATCAAGCAGGCCGGTTACGTCCCCGGCGAGCAGATCGCTCTCGCACTCGACGTCGCCGCGTCCGAGTTCTACAAGGACGGCAAGTACGAGTTCGAGGGCAAGTCCCGCTCGGCCGCCGAGATGACCGAGTACTACGAGGAGCTCGTCTCCGCGTACCCGCTCGTCTCCATCGAGGACCCGCTGTACGAGGACGACTGGGCCGGCTGGAACGTCATCACCGAGAAGCTGGGCGACAAGGTCCAGATCGTCGGCGACGACCTCTTCGTCACCAACCCGGAGCGCCTGGCCCGCGGCATCGAGGAGGGCTCCGCGAACGCCCTGCTCGTCAAGGTCAACCAGATCGGCTCGCTGACCGAGACGCTGGACGCCGTCGAGATGGCCCAGCGCAACGGCTTCAAGTGCATGATGTCCCACCGCTCCGGCGAGACCGAGGACGTCACCATCGCCGACCTCGCCGTCGCGGTGAACTGCGGCCAGATCAAGACCGGCGCCCCGGCCCGCTCGGACCGCGTCGCCAAGTACAACCAGCTGCTGCGCATCGAGGAGATCCTCGACGACGCGGCGGTGTACGCAGGTCGCAGCGCCTTCCCGCGCTTCAAGGGCTGAGCGTTCCCGCAGTTCCGCTTTGCGGACCACGGGCACAGCAAGGGCTGAGCCTTGCAGCCGTAACAGCCGTAGGAAGCGTCGTACGTACGTCCCCGTACTCGGTCCCGTACCGTGTGCGGGGACGTACGCACGTCCAGGTGGGTACAGGTATCGGGGAGGCGGGACTCATGGCCGTGAAGGACCGGGACCGGTTCTCCACCGCGACCAGGCTGCGGCTGCTCGGTGAGCAGACGGCCGCCCGGGTCTACCGCTCCCAGACCAAGCGCCAGGCCCGCCGTTCACGGCTGACCGGGAGGGCCGCGCTCCTCGCCCTCGTCATCTGTTCTCTGATCGTGGCGCTCGCGTACCCGATAAGGCAGTACGTGTCCCAGCGCGCCGAGATCGCCGACCTGGAGCGGCAGCGGGAGCAGGCCCGGGCGCGGGTCGAGCAGTTGCGCGACCTCAAGGCACGCTGGCAGGACGACGCGTACGCGGAGCAGCAGATCCGGGAGCGGCTGCATTATGTGATGCCGGGCGAGACCGGATACATCGTGATCGACCCGGACGCGGCGAAGCAGTCGCGGACTGACCAGGGGGCGGCAGCCCGGCCTTGGTACGCCAACGTCTGGGACGGCGTCGACAAGTCCGACCGCTCCGACCGGTGAACCGCCGAACCGCCGTACCGCCGTAGTGACGTAGTGACGTAGTGACGTAGTGACGAAGAAAGAGACTTGAGCACAGGCATGGAAACGCCCCCGCCGCCCACCCCGCGCACCGAGCCGACCGACGCGGATGTCGAGGCCTTCAAGCAGCAGCTCGGCCGACCGCCGCGCGGACTGCGCGCGATCGCGCACCGCTGTCCCTGCGGGCAGCCGGACGTGGTGGAGACGGCGCCCCGGCTCCCCGACGGGACGCCGTTCCCGACGACGTACTACCTGACGTGCCCGCGCGCCGCCTCGGCGATCGGCACGCTCGAGGCCAACGGCGTCATGAAGGAGATGACGGACCGGCTGGCGACCGACCCCGAGCTGGCCGCCGCCTACCGCGCCGCGCACGAGGACTACATCGCCCGCCGTGATGCCATGGAGGTCCTGGAGGGCTTCCCGAGCGCCGGCGGCATGCCGGACCGGGTGAAGTGCCTGCACGTGCTGGTGGCGCACTCCCTGGCCGCGGGGCCGGGGGTGAACCCGCTGGGCGACGAGGCGATCGCGATGCTACCGGAGTGGTGGCGCAAGGGGGCGTGTGTGACTCCCGCGGGCCCGCCCACCGGCGACGGCTGGCAGGTGGACACCTCGGACGACGGCTCGGGCTACTTCGCCTTCAAGCCCGTGGAGCCCGCAGAGTCCGTGGAGTCCGTAGAGGAGGACGAGAAGTGACACGCGTCGCCGCCATCGACTGCGGTACGAACTCCATCCGCCTCCTCGTCGCCGACGCCCACCCGGACACAGGGGAACTCGTCGAACTGGACCGCCGGATGACGATCGTCCGGCTCGGCCAGGGCGTCGACCGCACCGGCCGACTCGCCCCCGAGGCTCTGGAGCGGACCTTCGCGGCCTGCCGCGAGTACGCGGCGATCGTCAAGGAACACGGCGCCGAGAGGCTCCGGTTCGTGGCGACCTCGGCGTCCCGCGACGCCGAGAACCGGGATGAGTTCGTACGAGGAGTCCTGGACATCCTCGGGGTCGAGCCCGAGGTCATCTCCGGGGACCAGGAGGCCGAGTTCTCCTTCACGGGGGCGACCAAGGAGCTGACGGGGCGGGACGACCTCGCCAAGCCCTATCTGGTCGTGGACATCGGGGGCGGCTCGACCGAACTCGTCGTGGGCGACGACCACGTACGCGCCGCCCGCTCCGTGGACATCGGCTGCGTACGGATGACGGAGCGCCACCTCGTCCACGAGGGCGTGGTCACCGACCCGCCGACCCCCGCCCAGATCGACGCGATCCGCGCCGACATCGAGGCCGCGCTGGACCTCGCCGAGCGGACCGTCCCGCTGCGCGAGGCCCACACTTTGGTCGGCCTCGCGGGTTCCGTCACCACGGTCTCGGCCATCGCGCAGAACCTTCCCGAGTACGACTCGGCAGCCATCCACCACTCCCGGATCTCCTACGACCGCGTCCGCGAGATCACGGAGTGGCTCCTCGCCTCCACCCACGCAGAACGCGCCGCGATCCCCTCGATGCACCCGGGGCGCGTCGACGTCATCGCCGCCGGTGCGCTCGTACTGCTCTCGATCATGGAGCGGATCGGCGCGGCGGAGGTCGTGGTCAGCGAGCACGACATTCTGGACGGGATCGCCTGGTCCGTGGCGTGAGTCGAGGCCGCCGTGGTGCGACCTCAGAGCGATGGAAACGGCGGTGTGAGGAGATCTTTACGACCCGTCGACACTCTCTCCTGAGCAGTTCGGATAACGTATGAGCGCGATCAGAGGCCATTCGGGTTCTCTTGTCGACACGCCGCCAGAAAACTTCGTGAAGTAGTTCACAAGGAAATCGGCCCTGTTGGGCGACGATAGGGCCGCCCGGGTCCCCCTAGGGGGCTCACCAGGCCCGGGAGGGTGCTCAACGGAGCGTTCCGGGCGTGTTTCCTGCGGATGAAACGGGAGGCCTGTTCGACCCACTCGGACACCGGAGCGGCAGCTCACGGGGTGTTGACAACGGTCCGCGTTACACGGTGGTTCCCCTGTACCGCCATGACCTCCGTCACGTGAGCCGCGCAGTGTAGCAGAGGCCTCACCCAAGCTTGTGAAGGGGCGCACGAGCGACCCTCCAGGGGCGGGTGGATACTCGATGGCATGAGCACCACGGAGCGTCCCAGGATCCTCGTAGTAGGCGGTGGGTACGTAGGCCTGTACGCAGCTCGGCGCATTCTCAAGAAGATGCGCTACGGAGAGGCGACCGTCACGGTCGTCGACCCCCGGTCGTACATGACCTACCAGCCCTTCCTCCCCGAAGCCGCCGCCGGCAGCATCTCCCCGCGGCATGTCGTCGTCCCGCTGCGACGCGTGCTGCCCAAGGCGGAGGTCCTCACCGGCCGGGTCACCACCATCGACCAGGACCGCAAGGTCGCCACGATCGCCCCCCTCGTGGGTGAGGCGTACGAGCTGCCTTTCGACTACCTCGTCATCGCGATGGGCGCGGTCTCCCGCACCTTCCCGATCCCCGGCCTCGCCGAGCAGGGCATCGGCATGAAGGGCATCGAGGAGGCCATCGGCCTGCGCAACCACGTCCTTGAGCAGCTCGACAAGGCCGACTCCACGACTGACGAGGAAGTCCGCCGCAAGGCGCTCACCTTCGTCTTCGTCGGCGGTGGCTTCGCGGGCGCGGAGACCATCGGCGAGGTCGAGGACATGGCCCGCGACGCGTCGAAGTACTACACCAGCGTGTCCCGCGAGGACATGCGCTTCATCCTCGTCGACGCCGCGGACAAGATCCTTCCCGAGGTCGGCCCCAAGCTCGGCCAGTACGGCAAGGAGCACCTCGAGGGCCGCGGTGTGGAGGTCTACCTCTCCACCTCCATGGACTCGTGCGTCGACGGCCACGTCGTCCTGAAGAACGGCCTCGAGGTCGACTCCAACACGATCGTCTGGACGGCCGGCGTCAAGCCGAACCCCGTCCTCTCCCGCTTCGGTCTGCCGCTCGGCCCGCGTGGTCACGTGGACACCCAGGCCACGCTCCAGGTGCAGGGCACGGACTACATCTGGGCCGCCGGTGACAACGCGCAGGTGCCGGACGTCGCCGCCCGCAAGGCCGGTGTCGAGAACGCGTGGTGCCCGCCGAACGCGCAGCACGCGCTGCGTCAGGCCAAGGTCCTCGGCGACAACGTGATCTCCGGTATGCGGGGCTTCCCGCAGAAGGAGTACAGCCACTCCAACAAGGGTGCTGTCGCGGGTCTCGGCCTGCACAAGGGCGTCGCGATGGTCGTCATGGGCAAGATGAAGATCAAGGTCAAGGGCCGTCTGGCCTGGTACATGCACCGTGGCTACCACGGGATGGCCATGCCGACCTGGAACCGCAAGATCCGGGTCATCGCGGACTGGACGCTCGCGGCGTTCCTCAAGCGTGAGGTCGTCTCGCTCGGGGCCATGGAGACTCCTCGTGAGGAGTTCTACGAGGCCGCGAAGCCGGCGCCGGCCGCTGCGGCGCCCGCCAAGGCGGAGGAGAAGGCCAAGGCCTCCTGACCTCCGGTCACTGTTCAGCGCTCAGCCCGAAGGGGCCTCCCGCCATCCGTGGTGCGGGGGGTCCCTTCGGCGTTCGGTGGGTGTGCGGGGCCGAGGGGTTTCGCCCCCGCCGCCCCTACCCGTCCCGTCCCCAGGGGCTCCGCCCCCGGACCCCCGGCAGGTTGTTGCTTTGCTGCGGGGCGGTGGGGGCTGGGCGCGCAGTTCCCCGCGCCCCTGAGGCATCTCAGCCCGTCCGGCGATTGAGGACGAGGCCGTTCAGGCCGAACGGGGGTCTGGGCGGAGCCCCCAGGGGATGGGGATGGGTAGGGGCGGTGGGGGCGAAAAACGCATGGTGCGTACAACTATTTTGCTCAGTTGTAACGCGTTAGGGGGACTGCGAACCAGGTCAGTTGGTGTTTACGTGGTGTTGGAGCGTTCGGGGAGTTTTGTCTCGGAGGTGTACGCCATGCAAGACGCCGCGCTGCGGCTGAAGAGCCTTGTCGAACAGTTGCTGGGAGTCCCGCTGCCGGTGCGCATCCGCGCCTGGGACGGGTCGGAAGCAGGACCGCCCGGCGCCCCCACCCTCAACGTGCGCAACCGCCGCGCGCTACGGCACCTGCTGTGGAAGCCGGGGGAGTTGGGGCTGGCCAGGGCCTGGGTCGCCGGGGATCTCGGCGTCGAGGGTGACTTCTACGCCGCGCTCGACCTGATGTCGGGGCTGGTGTGGGACCGGGGCGAGGGCGCCCGGGGGGTGGTGGAGGCCCTGCGCGACCCCGAGGTGCGCGCAGCCGTCCGCGGGCTGATGGTGATGGCCAAAACCCCGTTGCCGCCGACCCCGCCCGGCGAGGAGGTCCGCAGGCGCCGCCACCTGCACACCAAGCACAGCGACAAGCGCGCGATCAGCCACCACTACGACGTGGGGAACGATTTCTACGAGATCGTCCTCGGGGCGTCGATGGTCTACTCGTGCGCCTATTGGGAGCCGGACGGCACCCTGGAGGGCGCCCAGCGCGACAAGCTGGAACTCGTCGCCCGCAAACTCGACCTGAGGCCGGGTCAGCGGCTCCTCGACGTCGGCTGCGGCTGGGGCTCGATGGCCATTCACGCCGCCCGTGAGCACGGCGTGAGCGTCGTCGGAGTCACGCTCTCGCAGGAGCAGGCGGCATACGCGCGCAAGCGGGTCGCCGATGAGGGGCTGACCGACCGGGTGGAGATCCGGGTCCAGGACTATCGGGACGTCGCCGACGGGCCGTACGACGCGATCTCCTCCATCGGCATGGCCGAACACGTCGGCTCGGAGCGCTACTTGGAGTACACGGAGGTGTTGTACCAACTTCTCAAGCCCGGCGGCCGGTTGCTCAACCACCAGATCGGGCGGCGGCCGCGGCGGGATGAATCGGCGTACTCCGTCGACGAGTTCATCGACGCGTATGTCTTCCCGGACGGCGAGCTCGCCCCCATCGGCACCACCGTGGCGCAGCTGGAGCGGGCCGGGTTCGAGGTCCGCGACGTCGAGTCCCTGCGCGAGCACTACGCGCTCACCCTGCGCCACTGGGTCGCCAATCTCGAGGCGCAGTGGGAGCGGGCCGTGCAGCTCACCAGTCCCGGGCGCGCCCGGGTCTGGCGCCTCTACATGGCGGCCTCCGCGCTCGCCTTCGAGCGCAACCGCATCGGCGTCAACCAGGTGGTGGCGATCAGGACTCCTGAGTCCTCCGGCGCCTCCGGGATGCCCCTGCGGGCGCGCACCTGGAACTGACACGGATATGAGAGGGGCCCCGTTCCGGCAAACAGGAACGGGGCCCCTCTCAATGTATCCCGACTCGTCCCTACTCGGACTTGATCGCCGCCAGCATGTTCAGGCGGGCCGCACGCCGGGCCGGCCACAGCGCGGCCAGGACCCCGACCGTCGCCGCGAGCAGCAGGAAGACGCCCATCCGGGCCCAGGGCAGGACCAGTTCGTACGTCGCCATGCTGCTGCCGATGAGTTCACCGGCCGCCCAGCCGAAGAACACGCCCAGGCCGATGCCGAGCACGCCGCCGAAGAGCGAGATGACGAGGGACTCCAGGCGGACCATTCGCTTGATGCCCTTGCGGTCGAGGCCGATCGCGCGGAGCATCCCGATCTCCTGGGAACGCTCGAAGACCGACATGGCCAGGGTGTTGATGACACCGAGGACGGCGACGATGACCGCCATCGCGAGCAGGCCGTAGAGCATGTTCAGCATGAGCGTGAACATCTGGGAGATCTGCTCGGAGATGTCTTTCTTGTCCTGGACCTGGATGGCCGGGTTGTCGCCGAGGGCCTTCTCCAGCTTGTCCTTGGTCGCGTCGGACGTGCCGCCGGCCGTCTTCAGCATGACCTGCATGTCGTAGGTGTCCGTCTGGTGCGGCGAGAGCGTCGCGTTGTCGAGGATGATGCCGTTGATCATCTCGTTGCCCTCGTAGACCCCGGCGACGGTCAGGCTCTGCTTCTTGCCGTCCTCGTACGACACCGTGAAGTCCGAACCGGCCTTCCAGCCGTGCGACGCGGCGGTGTCCTTGTCGACGACGATCCGCGTGCCGTCGACCTTGAAGGCGCCGTTGTCGATCGTGAGGGCGGTGAGCTTGGCGATGGCCGCGCCGTTGACGCCTGTCAGGTACTCGGTCTCGCCGTCGATGCGCGCCGGCGAGTTGCGCAGGGAGCTGGTGTCGGTGACGTCGTCGAGACCGGCGAGGGTCTTCTCGACGTCGGGCGAGAGCGAGTTGCCGTTCGCCATCGAGACGACGTAGTCCGCCTTGATCGCGGAGCTGGCCATCTTGTCGATCGACGTCTGCAGGCTCCCCGCCATCACCGTCATTCCGGTGATCAGGGTGAGGCCGATCATCAGCGCCGAGGCGGTCGCGGCGGTACGGCGCGGGTTGCGGACCGAGTTCTGGCGGGCGAGCTTGCCGGAGACCCCGAAGATCCGCAGTACGGGCGCGGCGGCCGCGATCAGCGGGCGGGACAGCAGCGGGGTGAGGACGAAGACGCCGAGGATCAGCAGCACCGCGCCGATGCCCATCGGGGCCTGGCCGTCCGAGCCGCTCATGGTCGTGGCGTACAGGACCACGGCGATGCCCGCGCCGGCGAGCAACGAGCCGAGCGTGTTCCGTACGACGAGGGACTTGGTGGTCGCCTTCGCGTGCACGCTGCTCATCGCGGCGACCGGCGGGATCTTCGCGGCGCGGCGGCCCGGCAGCCAGGCGGCCAGCATCGTGATGAGGACGCCGACGATCAGGGCCGTCGCGACGGTGCCGGGCGAGATCACCAGCGGGCCGTCCGGTACGACGCCGAGCGAGCCCACCAGGGAGCGCATGGCCGCACCGATGCCGACACCCGCGGCCAGACCGGCCACGGCCGCGACCGTGCCGACGACGAAGGCCTCGAGCAGCACGGACCGGGTGACCTGCCTGCGCGAGGCGCCGACGGCACGCAGCAGGGCCAGCTCCTTGGTGCGCTGGGCGACCAGCATGGTGAAGGTGTTGGCGATGATGAACGTACCGACGAAGAGCGCGATACCGGCGAACACCAGCAGGGCCGTCTTCATGCCGCTCATCGCCGAGGCGATCTGGTCGGCCTGGTCGTCGGCGAGCTGCTTGCCGGTGGTGGTGGAGGCGATCTCGTCCGGGACGACCTGGTCGAGGGCGCTGCGCAGGGCGGTCTGGCTGGTGCCGACCGCGGCCTTCACATCGATCTCGTCGTACTCGCCGACCCGGTCGAAGAGCTGCTGCGCGGTCGCCGTGTCGAAGAGGGTGAGGGAGCCGCCCGCGGCGACGTTGCCGTCGTCGGTGGTGAAGATGCCGACGATGGTGGGGGTGAGCACCGGGCCGTCCACGGACAGCCGTACGGTGTCGCCGACCTTGTACCCGGCCCGCTTCGCGGTCTCCGAGTCGATCGCGATCTCGTTCGTCCCCTGGGGTGCGTGGCCACTGCTCAGCGGATACCGGGGGTCCTTCTTTCCCCAGTAATTCGCGCCCTGCGACTGGAAGCCGCCGCCGATGAGCTTGCCGTCCTTGTCGGCGATGGCGGTGAAGCCGCTCACGACACCGATGGTGGTACCGGCGCCAGGGATCTCGGCGGCCTTGTCGAGCAGCGCCTGCGTGAGCTTCTGCTCCTTGCCGACCGTGTCGCCGCTGTCCTCCGGGGTCTCCGGCTGGATGGCTACGTCGACCTGGTCGAAGCCCTTGGCGGAGCTCTTCTGGTAGGCCTCCGAGAGGGTGTTGGTGAAGACCAGGGTCCCCGACACGAACGCCACGCCGAGCATCACGGCGAGCACGGTCATCAGGAGCCTGGCCTTGTGCGCGAGCACGTTGCGCAGGGCGGTACGGAACATGGGTTGTCTCAGTTCAGTGGGGAGGGAGGGTCGGGAGGTCTTCGGGGCGTCAGGCGTTCGGGGTGGCGCCTCTTCCCTGCCGGGACGGCACCCGCTTCCCCGCCGGGACGGCGATCAGCCGCGACGGTGGTGTTCGGCGGTGCCGAACGGGCTTGGATCGGCGGGGGCGTCCGCGGGGGTGATGCGTCGGCCGGGACGCGGCCCCTTGCCCCTGCCTGCGGCGGTCGGTTCCGGCAGGTGGCCGAACCCGGGGCAGGCGGTGGTCACGTGCGGCCGGTGCCGAACCACCGTGATCGGCGGGGTCGGCGGGGTCGGCGGCGCGGCGGCGCGGTGAGTCGGTGGGGCAGCGGGCGGCCGTAGCGCGCTGCCCGCGCGCTGCCCGGCCCCGCCCGGCCCGCCCGGCCGCGGTGGACCGACCCGGCGGGCCTCAGCTCGTGCGGCCCTTGGCGTCGAACTGCTTCATGCGGTCCAGGACCGAGTCCGCGGTCGGCTCGAACACCTCGTCGACGATGCGGCCGTCGGCGAGGAAGACCACGCGATCGGCGTAGGCCGCGGCGACCGGGTCATGGGTGACCATGACGACGGTCTGCCCCAACTCCCTTACCGAGTTGCGCAGGAAGCCCAACACCTCCGCGCCCGAGCGCGAGTCGAGGTTTCCGGTCGGCTCGTCGCCGAAGATGATGTCGGGCCGGGAAGCGAGCGCACGGGCGACGGCGACGCGCTGCTGCTGACCACCGGAGAGCTGGGAGGGCCGGTGGCTGAGGCGGTCGGCGAGCCCGATCATCTTGATGACCTTGTCCAGCCACTCCTTGTCGGGCTTGCGGCCCGCGATGTCCATCGGGAGGGTGATGTTCTCCAGGGCCGACAGCGTCGGCAGCAGGTTGAACGCCTGGAAGATGAAGCCGATCTTGTCCCGGCGGAGCTTGGTGAGCTGCTTGTCCTTGAGGGAGCCCAGCTCGGTCTCCCCGATGCGCACGGAGCCGGAGGAGAAGGTGTCGAGACCCGCCACACAGTGCATCAGCGTGGACTTGCCGGACCCCGAGGGGCCCATGATCGCGGTGAACTCGGCCTGACGGAAGTCGACGGAGACCCGGTCGAGGGCGACCACCTGGGTCTCGCCCTGTCCGTAGACCTTGGACAGTTCCGTGGCGCGGGCTGCCACCGTGGTGGTCCGGTCGGCGAGGGGCGTGGTGGTCACGGGTGGGTGCTCCTGTCGGGACGACGACGTTCTGGGGGACGGGTTCCATCGTCGCTGCCGTTCGGCGCCGTGTAGTCAGCCGCTGTTCCGGTTCCGGGGACAGCCTTGGGTCGCACTGCGGGTGGGCCGTGTCATACCTGGGGATGAGGGCGTCCCCTGAGCGGTGTCCGGGTGCGACGTCGCGGAGTCCGTCTGTCGGCCACGCCAGGCACGCGTTCGTACGGTGAAATTCCGTCATTCCGTATACGCGGGCCCTCGCCACCCGAAAGGCTATTGGCAAGTGCGGATGGCCCGTACCGGGGGCTGATGCACCCTCAGACATCAATAAAATAAGACAACATCGGGCTGCCCGCCCGCTGTTCGGGGGATGCGCCCCGATAGGCTCGGAACCTCGATGCGGAGTCCATGGCCTGCCCGGATGGTGGAATGCAGACACGGCGAGCTTAAACCTCGCTGCCCCTCGCGGGCGTACCGGTTCAAGTCCGGTTCCGGGCACCTCCCGCACCTGCCACGCAGGGCGCGGGCCACCTTCGGGAGTGTTCCGGACGTGGCCCGCTGTTCTACGGAGCTTCGTATCGCGGTGGAGGAATCGCGGCGAAGGAATCGCGGTGGAGGACCTGAAGGCCGACGCCGACAAGGACGCCACCCAGGTTCCTCGCCACCGGCACGGGGGGCGAACTCACGCGCCGTACGGCCCCGCAGTCCTTCCGGCTGCGGGGCCGTGGTCGTCCGGTCCGGTCAGGCGGTGCTCACCGCGCACTTGCCGCGCTCGGCCTTCATCGGGCCGTCGGCGGAGGGCCGGACATCGAAATCGAATATGGCGCTGGGTACGTACAGCGAGCAGCAGGCATTGGGGATGTCGACGATGCCGCTGATGCGTCCCTCGATGGGTGCGGAGCCGATGAGCAGGTAGGCCTGCTCTCCGCTGTAGCCGAACTTCTTGAGGTACTCGACGGCGTTGAGGCAGGCCCGGCGGTAGGCCAGCGTCGCGTCCAGGTAGTAGTTCGTGTCCGTGTCGTGGTCGACGGAGACCCCGATGAAGGTGAGGAACTCCGTGTACCGCGGCTCGACGTTGCCCGGAATGAACACCGGGTTGGTGGAGATGCCGTACGTCTCCATGCCGCCCTTGATCAGGTCGACATGGAAGTCGATGAAGCCGCCCATCTCGATGGCGCCACAGAACGTGATCTCTCCGTCGCCCTGGCTGAAGTGCAGGTCGCCGCCGGAGAGCTTGGCGTCCTTGACGTATACGGGGTAGAAGACCCTCGAGCCTCGCGTGAAGTTCTTGATGTCGTGATTGCCTCCGTTCTCGCGGGCCGGCACGGTGCGTCCGCCTTCCGCGCCGATGCGGGTGGCGAGGTCTCCGGTGGCCGTGCCGGCGAGTGCGTTGTTGCCGTCCGGCTCCAGGGCGAGTGGCGGGACCCGGTCCGGATCGGTGTCGATCAGCGCCTTCTCGCGGGCGTTCCAGCGGGCGAGCATCTCGGCCGACGGTGCTGTTCCGAACAGCCCGGGGTGGGTGATTCCGGTGAAGCGGATCCCGGGCAGGTGACGGGAGACGGCCTGCTGACCGTGGAAGTCCCATACCGCCTTGTAGGCGTCCGGGAAGTAGTCGGTCAGGAAGCCGCCGCCGTTGGCCTTGGCGAAAATGCCGGTGTAGCCCCAGCTCTGGCCTGCCGCGTCGCCGCTCTGCTGCGGCACGGGGCCGAGGTCGAGGATGTCGACGACGAGCAGGTCACCGGGTTCGGCGCCCTCCACGCCTATGGGGCCGCTGAGCATATGAGGGATGGTCAGGTCGATGTCGCGTACGTCGTTGGCTGTGTCGTTGTTGCCGATCTGGCAGTCGGTCCAGTCGCGGCACTCCATACGGAACTCCGCTCCCGGCTTCACCATGGCGGCGACGGGGACGTCCGGGTGCCACCTGTTGTGTCCGGGTACGTCCTGGTCACGCATCGACTTGGTCTGGTCGATCTTGAATACGACTTCGGGCATTACAGCTCCTCATTTCCGATCAGGTCACGTAGGTGCGTGCACGCTTCCGGCCGGCGGTGCTCCCCGGGCCGCCCGGGCCGGCTGCCGAGACCTGGTGCGCGGCCACAGCCCTGCGAACACCACGACGCCGAACACCGCCAGGGCGATGGCGATCTCGGTGGGGTGTTTCCAGTAGCCGGAGAGCAGCATCCCGGCGGGAATCACTCCGGTGACCCAGCCCTGGATCGCCGTTACCCAGCCCGTATAGGTTCTGAGGCCGTCCATCTTGAGACCGAGCAAGAGGAAGAACAGGAACCACAGGAATGCCCAGTAGAGCCAGATGACCCCGAAGGGCTGGTCCTTGAAGAGCCGGAAATTGACGTACGCGTACCCCAGGGCCGCGACTGCCACGAACAGCGAGTAGTAGCCGACGCCGGTGCTGTCGAGGTCGGCGAGCAGGCCGATACCTACGTAGAGGTAGGTGAAGCCGAACAGATAGATTCCGGACGCCGCCAGGATCTTGTCGGGGTCACCGTCGGCGGTGAAGATGAGGTAAGTCGGCGTCAGTACCTGCAGTGCGCCGATGAAAAGGTTGAACACCGCTCCAGACTTGGCGTCGACCTTCCCGAGAAGCAGCATGCCGTTGATGAAGAGCACCGCACCGACAAAGAGCAGTCCCACATTGCCCACGGGGACGCACCTCCTCAGTCCGCGTGGGGGACGGAATTTCCGATACCCGCCTGAGACGTCCCGCCTGGTCGACCACCGCCCTCAGGGCCGGGGCAACCGCGAGAGCGCGGGGTGCGGGCGCCGTGGCACCCTTCTGCCCGGCGGTACTTCGGAAACCACTGCCGGGACATCACGGGACTGCTCCTCCCGCTCATGGAGGGCGGTGACCGTGTGCGAAGTCAGTGCGAGGCCGGGCGAGGAGTACACGCGTTTTGCGGTGCCCGCGCAAACAGGGCAGCCATAAGCGGCGGGCGCGGTCCCGATCGCCAACTTCACATCGAAAGGCCCACAACGGCTGCATCGATATTCATAGGTTGCCATCACCACTCCGGATGCCGGTGGGAGGCTGGCCAACCCGAGAGGGAGGCGCGGCACTCTCGTAGGCGCACGCCACATTTTTTATTCCTCACTTTCAAGGAGACGACTCGCGTATGCGCGTGTCAAGTCGCGGAAGGCCGGGCCGCTGTGTTCCGCCGGCAGGAACGTCGCCTCGGGCACATTGACGGCGAACCTCGTCAGCGGAAACGTCCCGCCGGTGTGGGAGATCCGGCCCCGGTTCGTCATGGGACGACCTGCGCGTCATCATGGGACGACCCGACCGCCGCCCGATGACTGCCGCTGTCGACGTCCCCGGGGATTGCCGCACTGTCGACGGGGATTGCAGCGCCCACTCCCACTCGACTAAAATTCAAGATCATCGGTGCCGATCGGTTCAGGTGCCCGACCGGTTTTCCGGACCAGTGGCCCCACCGATGGAGGACGGCCATGGCAAAGATCCTTGCGGTGCTCTATCCGGATCCCGTGGGCGGTTATCCACCCGATTACGCCCGCGACGAGATTCCCACTATCACCGGCTACCCGGGCGGTCAGACCGCGCCGACCCCGCAAGCCATCGATTTCACCCCGGGACAGCTCCTCGGCTGTGTCTCGGGAGAACTGGGACTGCGCCGCTTCCTGGAGGAGCGAGGACACACGTTTGTCGTCACGTCCGACAAGGAAGGCGCGGACTCCACGCTGGATCGCGAACTGCCCGACGCCGACGTGGTGATCTCGCAGCCCTTCTGGCCCGCCTATCTGACCCCCGAGCGGATCACCGGCGCTCCCCGGCTCAAGTTGGCGATCACCGCGGGGATCGGGTCGGACCACGTCGACCTGCCGAGCGCGATCGGCCACGGCATGACCGTGGCGGAGGTGACCTTCAGCAACAGCATCAGCGTGTCCGAGCACGCCGTCATGCAGATCCTTACCCTGGTGCACAACTATCTGCCCGCCCACGACTGGGTGACCACCCAGAAGGGCTGGAACATCGCCGACAGTGTCTCGCGCGCCTACGACCTCGAAGGGATGGACGTCGGCGTCCTCGGCTCCGGCCGTATCGGCCAGGCGGTGCTGCGCCGCCTCAAGCCGTTCGACGTGACGCTGCACTACTGCGATGTGCACCGGCTGCCCCGGGAGGTCGAGGAGGAGCTGGACCTGACCTGGCATCCCGACGTCCGGTCGCTGGCCCCCGCGGTCGACGTGCTGTCGATCCACACCCCCCTGCATCCGCAGACGCAGAACCTCTTCGACGACGAACTGATCGGGGCGATGAGGCGCGGTTCGTACATCGTCAACACGGCACGTGCGCTGATCGTCGGCCGCGACGCCGTGGTGCGGGCCCTGAACAGCGGCCAACTGGCCGGGTACGCCGGTGACGTCTGGTATCCGCAGCCGCCACCGCCCGACCATCCCTGGCGCACGATGCCGTACGAGGCGATGACACCGCATGTGTCCGGTTCGACCCTCTCGGCGCAGGCGCGCTATGCCGCCGGGACCCGGGAGATCCTGGAGTGCTGGTTCGACGGGCGTTCCATCCGCCCGGAGTACCTGATCGTCGACGGGGGCGGTCTCGCCGGGACGGGAGCGCGTTCCTACACGGTCGCCTGACGGCGCGGTTCCCGCACGGTCGCCCGGCGGCGCGTTCCTCCACGGTCGCCCGGCGGCGCGTTCCTCCACGGTCGCCTGACAACGAATAACTGCCGCGGACAAGAAATCAGCAGCGGATTCCGCGGAAGATCTACTTATGCCTGCCGCGGGCCCAATGCCCGCTGTGAGCCGACTCACGCCGAATTTCGCTGGACGGGCGCGATCGAGAGCTTTAGCTTCGTTAAATAGTTTGATTTTCCATTATGCGAAGGCACCGGCGCCGCGCATACTGTTTCGCAAGAAAAACAAGGCGACCGCACGCCGGGAAGGTGGATCAGTGAGCAGCATGGACGCCGTATGGGTACGGGGCGTGAACGGCATTCAGATGCATCACGTGACCGATCTTCAGGATGCTGGACGATTTCTCGGTAACGCAGCGATGGCACTACGGGCCGCGCATGTGAGGACCGGCGCCGATCGGTACGTCGGACTCGCCACCGAGCTCAAAGCCCTGGTGCAGCGGGTGCGGGAGCTGGAGGACGAGGCGCGCTCCAGCATGCACGAACTGCACTCCAGCGACCCCGAGCGATTCGTCCGCTGCCGGGACGGTCACGAGCCGTGGCCCGGTGAGATCCCGGCGGGCTTCATTCCGCGCCACACCTGCAAGGACGAATGCCTGTACCACGACCGCGACGTCCTCGAAGCGATCATGCAGTGCACCTGCGGCCGGCCGCCGTGCCAGGCGTGCGAGATCGGCGGACAGCTCTGACGCCCTGACGGGCCCGGACACGGCCCGCGGTGGGCTCCCCCCGAAGGGGACCCTGCCGCGGGCCGTCGTCGTCCTCGGCCTTTGAATGGCTGCTCAGTGCCGAAGGGCCGGCGGAAACCGTTGACAGCCCGCGCGTGCGGTCGGAAACTTCTGGAACGAAATGGTGAAGTAAATTTCACCAGACGAACTAGGCGAACATGCGTGAGGAACGCGAAGGGGCGTGCCGGATGCGTACCACCGTCGGGATCATCGGGGCCGGGCCGGCCGGGCTGCTGCTGGCGCGGCTGCTGCACAACGCGGGGATCGACTCCGTCGTACTGGAGAGCCGTGAGCGGGCGTACGTGGAGCAGCGGCAGCGTGCCGGAATCCTGGAGCAGGGGACCGTGGACGTCCTGCGGGCCGCCGGGGCCGGGGAACGGATGGACCGGGAAGGGCTGCGGCACGACGGGATCGAGCTGCGGTTCGAGCGGCAGCGGCACCGCGTCGACTTCCCGGCTCTCACCGGCGGGCGCTCCGTGATGGTGTACGCCCAGACGGAGGTCTGCAAGGACCTCATCGCGCTCCAGCGAAAGGAGGGCGGGCCGCTGCTCTTCGAGGCCGAGGCGCTGGAGGTGGAGGGGGCCGAGAGCGAACGGCCGCGGGTCCGGTTCCGGCACGAGGGGCGTGAGGATGTGCTCGAGTGCGAGTACGTCGTCGGCTGCGACGGGTTCTGGGGGGTGGCCCGGAAGGCGGTGCCCGCCGAGCTCTCCCGCACCTTCGAACGGACGTACCCGTTCGGCTGGCTCGGGATCCTCGCCGATGTGCCGCCCTCCCACGACGAGCTGGTCTACGCCCGCCACGACCGCGGCTTCGCCCTGCTGAGCATGCGGTCGCCCGCCGTGTCCCGGCTCTACCTCCAGGTGCCCGAGGGTACGGACCCCGAGGCGTGGGCGGACGACGACATCTGGGACGAGCTGGAGCGGCGCTTCGAGACCGACGACGACTGGCGGCTGCGGCGGGGGCCCATCACCGCCAAGTCCGTCACCCCCATGCGGAGCCACGTCCACGAGCCGATGCGGCACGGTCGGCTCTTCCTCGCCGGGGACGCCGCCCACATCGTCCCGCCGACCGGTGCCAAGGGGCTCAACCTGGCCGTCGGGGACGTGGTCACCTTCGCCCGTGCGCTGGTCCATCTGGAGGAGACCGGATCGGCGGAACGCCTCGACGGTTACTCCGAGACCTGTCTGCGCCGCGTCTGGCAGGCCGAGCGGTTCTCGTACGACATGACGACCCTGCTGCACCGCGCCCCAGACGCGACCCCCTTCGACGACCGCATCCAGCTGGCAGGCCTGCGTCGGATCGCGACCTCGCGGGCGGCCGAGACGGACCTCGCGGAGGGGTACACCGGATTTCCCCTCGCCTGAGACCGGCTCAGACCGCCTGAGACCGGCTGAGGCCGCCTGAGGCTGCCTGAGACCGGCTGAGGCCAAGGGGTGCTGTCACGGCTTGGTACCAAGCCTCGCCGGGCGTGCACCCCCCGCGTACCGTGGGCATCGCAAGGGAAAGATCCTCCCCAAGCACTAGGGTCATTCTTTTGCCTACCTATTACTCTTGAGCCCAAGGCCACGCAGGGTGGCCATGGAGGAGTGAAATGAGGAGCAGCAACCCGGTCTTCTCGCGACGGGGCTTCAGCCGCGACAACGGCTACGCGGGATTCAACGCGGCGCCGCAGGCCGGGGGACCCGCTGTCGGCACGCAGGCCAACCCGTATGCGCAGCAGGGCGGCAACCCCTACGCGCAGAACCCGTACGCCCAGCAGGACCAGCAGTACGGCGCCCCGCCGCAGGCCCCGGTCACCACCGGCCGGATGACGATGGACGACGTCGTCATGCGCTCGGCCATGACGCTCGGCACCGTCGCCGTCGGCGCCATCCTGGCCTGGGCCCTGCTGCCGGTCACCAGCACCAGCTTCGGGCTCGCCATCGGCTCCGCCCTGGTCGCCTTCGTGCTGGCCATGGTGCAGTCCTTCAAGCGCACGGCCTCGCCCGCGCTGATCCTCGGTTACGCCGCCTTCGAGGGCGTCTTCCTCGGGGTCATCAGCGAGATGTACAACAGCCAGTGGTCCGGCGCGCCCTTCCAGGCGGTGCTCGGCACCATGGCGGTGTCCGGCGCGACCCTGCTGATCTACAAGGCGGGCTGGATCCGCGTGACCGCGCGGTACGCGCGCATCGGCATGGCCATCGCCATCGCCTTCATCCTGGTGACGGCGGTCAACCTGCTGCTGGTCGTCTTCGGTGTCGCCGAGAACGGCGGGCTGCGCAGCATGGGCCCGCTCGGCGCGATCGTCGGCATCATCGCGATCATTCTCGGCGCGTTCTTCCTGACCCTCGACTTCAAGCAGATCGAGGACGGCATCGCCTACGGCGCGCCGAAGGAAGAGGCCTGGCTGGCCGCGTTCGGCCTGACCATGACCCTCGTCTGGATCTACGTCGAGATGCTGCGCCTGGTCGCCATCTTCAGCGGCGACGACTAAAAGGGCGACGACTAAACGGACCGGTAGGTGACGTGAAGGGCCCGCGAACTCAGTGGTTCGCGGGCCCTTTGTCGTTCGGACGCTTGTCGTCGTTTCGATGCTTGCCGTTCGGATACCTGGTCGTCTCGGTGGTGCGCGCTCAGAGCAGTTTGCGCGCGGCCCTCCTCAAGTCGTACTCGTGGATGATCGCCTTGGCGTGGCCGTACGCGAGGTCGTGCTCGGCGCGGAGCCAGCTGACCTTCTCCTCGAAGCGGAAGAGAGAGGGGCCTTCGTCGACGGTGCGCAGCCAGTCGGAGATCTCACGACCGGTGCAGTGGGGGATGCGAGCGAGCAGATTGCGATGGGTCTCCGCGGAGAAGACTTGGGACATCGGCGCCTCCGGACGCAAAGGGGATGTAAGCCGGTCCTTCACGCCACGGTGCCTGAGGGTTGGGTTGTTGGCAACAGTCCCGCCACGGCGCGTAGTCTCGCGGCGTGCTTGATACGACGCCGCTGACCCGAGCCGTGGATCACTTCGCCGACCGGTTGCGGGCCGCGCCGCAGAGCCGGCTGCAACGGAGCGCTGCCGCCGAGGCGCTGGGCCTGGCCAGGGAGTTGGCACTGCGTGCCCAGCGGGTGGAGGACCCTTCCGGGGAGCCCCGCGTGATGCCCGACGCGGGGATGTTCGCCGCCGCCGACCAAATCACCGTCGCCGCTCATGATTTGGCGCTCGTACTGAAGGACGAGGGCGAGTTGGCGGAGGCGGTCGCTCTGGTGGCGGAGGCACAGAAACGCGCCGGGGTCTGATCCGGTGATCGACTCCGGCGCGCTGTACGTGGTGCGCTGCTTCCTGCCGCGGTTCCTACAGCGACGCTATGACGCGGTCCGCCAGGATGTAGATGTTCTCCTCGCCGCACGCGAACGTCAGTGCGTACGCGCCCGACACGCCGGAGCCGCCCAGCAGGACCGGAGACTCGCCCGCGCGCAGGGCCGCGGCCAGTCGCTCGGCGGTCTCGCGGTGGCCCGGGGTCATGCACAGCGTCGTACCGTCGGCGAAGACATAGACGTCGAGGGTGCCGAGGGGGCCGGGGCGGACGTCCGCCAGCTCCGTGCGGGACTCGGCGAGTTCCTCCAGGCAGGCCACCGTGCGCTCGTAGTCGTTCACGACGGGTGACTGGACCGGTACGAAGTCCGGGTGGGAGGGGTGTCGGCGGCGGGCCGCTGCCAGTTCGGGCGAGTCCCCGGCGAACTCCTCGGCCTCCACGCCCGGCTCGCTCACCGGCTCCAGGTACTCCAGGCCCATGAAGTCCGACTGCCGGGGCAGGAACAGCTCGCTGTCGGGCAGGCCGCCGAGCAGCGAGGGCGCGTCCGAGGCGTCGCGCGCCTCCTGGGCGGCCCAGAACGCCCGTGCTTCGGCGAGCTCCCGCTCCCGCTCGTCGGCGAGTGCCTCGGCGACAGCGGCACGTATCTCGTCCGCGTCCGCGGCCGCGCGCGCGGCCGGCACGAGGCCGCGTGCGGCACTGGAGCGGCTCGAGGCGAGATCCGTGTGCAGGGCCGCGACCTGCCGACGCAGACCCCGCAGGGCGCGCAGAACGGCGACGCCCACGGCCGCGGTCGCGGCGGTGGTGAGCAGCAAAGCAATTGGCATGGCGCTCACTGACGTACTCCCGTGTTCAAAGTCGACCCCCGACTTCCTATCTCAGCTTGAAGGGCGGACCATGCGGCTGTCAGTGCGTAACGTCACGAAAGGGATAGGGCTTTGGGCCCGGGGTTTAGCTGCGTAACGGCTCTGACCTGCGTAGATCCTCCTCCAAGAGGAGATAGGTCACATCTTGGGCGGGATTGGATCACAAATCGGCCCAGGGTCCCGGCGGTTACGGGACGCTGGGCCGATCCGGTCACACCGGGTTCAACGGTGGTGACGCGAACGGGATCGCTGACGCAGGGTCAGCTGAGGCGCTCGATGACCATCGCCATGCCCTGGCCGCCGCCGACGCACATCGTCTCCAGGCCGAACTGCTTGTCGTGGAACTGGAGGGAATTGATGAGCGTGCCGGTGATGCGGGCGCCGGTCATGCCGAAGGGGTGGCCGACGGCGATCGCGCCGCCGTTCACGTTCAGCTTCTCCAGCGGGATGTTCAGGTCGCGGTAGGAGGGGATCACCTGGGCGGCGAACGCCTCGTTGATCTCGAACAGGTCGATGTCGTCGACGGTCAGGCCGGCGCGCCGCAGGGCCTGCTTGCTGGCCTCCACCGGGCCGAGGCCCATGATCTCGGGGGAGAGGCCCGTGACGCCGGTCGAGACGACGCGCGCGAGCGGGGTCAGGCCGAGCTCGCGGGCCTTCGTGTCGGACATGATCACGAGGGCGGCGGCGCCGTCGTTGAGGGGGCAGCAGTTGCCCGCCGTGACGAGGCCGTCCGGGCGGAAGACGGGCTTCAGGCCCTGGACGCCTTCGAGGGTGACTCCGGCACGCGGACCGTCGTCCTTGCTGACGACCGTGCCGTCGGGGGTCGTGATCGGGGTGATCTCGCGCTCCCAGAAGCCGTTCTTGATGGCTTCCTCGGCGAGGTTCTGCGAACGGACGCCGAACTCGTCCATGTCCTGGCGGGTGACGCCCTTGATCCGGGCCAGGTTTTCGGCGGTCTGGCCCATCGCGATGTACGCGTCCGGGACGAGGCCGTCCTCGCGCGGGTCGTGCCAGGTGGTGCCCTCCTGCTCGGCGACGGCCGCGGTGCGGGCCTCGGCCTCGGCGAAGAAGGGATTGCGGGTGTCCGGGAGGCTGTCGGAGTTGCCCTTGGTGAAGCGGGAGACCAGCTCGACGCCGGCCGAGATGAAGACGTCGCCCTCGCCGGCCTTGATGGCGTGCAGGGCCATGCGGGTGGTCTGGAGGGACGAGGAACAGTAGCGGGTGATGGTGCAGCCCGGGAGGTGGTCCATGCCCATCTGCACCGCGACGATGCGGCCGAGGTTGTTGCCCTGCTCGCCGCCGGGGAGGCCGCAGCCGAGCATGAGGTCGTCGATGTCCTTGGGGTCCAGCTCGGGGACCTTGGCGAGGGCGGTCTGGATGATCGTGGCGGTCAGGTCGTCGGGGCGTACGTCCTTCAGGGAGCCCTTGAAGGCGCGGCCGATCGGGGAGCGGGCGGCTGAGACGATCACGGCTTCGGGCATCACGGCTCCATTGGCGTTACGGGGTGGACGGGCAGGGCTGCTTGGGAAGTTACCCGCACGTACCGTCCAGGTCACCGCTCTGGTCGTGTGACTCCGGCCGCACTTTTCTAAGCGCTTGCTTTCCTTGCCCCCGCCGCCCCTACCCGTCCCATCCCTGGGGGCTCCGCCCCCAGACCCCCGCCAGGGGCGCTGCGCCCCCTGGACCCC
>NZ_JBEZLR010000114.1:0-31158 GCF_040652275.1 Streptomyces sp. NPDC048275 | reverse complement strand
CTACAGAAAGAAACAACCCACCGAATCCACCACTCACCACCCTGACCCGCCCAACATCAAAATCCTCGCCGTTTCCTAACTACGTGGCATTGCCCCGCAAGGGGCCCCGGTATCTCCCGTCATGGCGAACCTGTTCCTGCACTATGCGTTCGACACCTGGATGGACCGGGAGTTCCCGACCGTCTGGTTCGAGCGCTACGCGGATGACGCGGTGCTGCACTGCGTCACCGAGCATCAGGCCCGCCAGGTGCTGGCCGCGCTCGCGGACAGAATGGCCGAGGTCGGGCTGCAACTGCACCCGGCCAAGACCCGGATCGTGTACTGCCAGGACGGAAACCGCCGGCGCTCGTACGAGCATACGGCGTTCACCTTCCTCGGGTACACCTTCCGAGCCAGGCTGAACCAGAGTCGACGCGGCGACCGTTTCGTCGCAGTCGACCCGGCAGTCAGCAAGGACGCCCTGAAGAGGATGGGGCGAGAGGTGCGTTCCTGGCACCTGCACACCCGCTCGGACCTGTCCTTCCATGAGCTCGCGCGCAGAATCAACCCTGTGGTGTCGGGCTGGATCAACTACTACGGCCGCTACAGGTGGTAGGAGTTGAACACCTTCTTGATGCGCATCAACGCCTACCTGGTGCGCTGGATCCGCCAGAAGTACAAACGGCTCTCGGCCAAACGGAAGGCCCTCGCGAAGATGCGGGAGATCGCCCAGCGATACCCCCGCATGTTCGTGCACTGGCCGCCTGACCACGAGCGCCGTACTGGTCTGACGATCAGAACGACAAGAGCCGTATGACGGGAGACTGTCACGTACGGATCTGTGAGAGCCGGGAGGTGAGATCCCTCCCGGCTACTCGGCAGAGCGTGATCGCTCCCTAAGCGGGGAAATACCCGGCGTACAGCCCGACTCGTCTGCCGCCACCTGCGGCTTTGTCTAGGAAAGGGCCTCTGACCTGCGTCGGAGGCCCTTTCCGGTCTTTCGGGGACTTGCCGTGTTAGGCGGCGAAAAGTCCCTGGGAAGTCCCTCGGACAGCGCTGAAAGTCCCTGAAAAGTCCCAGGGGCGGAGGGGCGGGGCGACCCCTCTCAGTTGGTTCGGATCGATCGGACATAGCGCTGTTTCTCTACGCTCGCGGCTCTGCAACTGCCGTGAGGCAGGACGTGGTATCCAGCACAGATGGGCCCGGAAGCGGTGGTGAGCGGCAGTATGCGGCCAGCCGGGCAGGACGCTATCCGAGGACCGTGCTGCATACCCCCATTGATGGTGTTGTGGACGGCGGCCACCAGCTGACCACTTGAGGCGGCCGCCAATTCGTCAAGTACTGCTCGCAGTTCGGACGCCGCGACCGGGTTGTCCAGCAGAGTACGTCGCAATCGAGTACGCCACTCGGCTTCGATATCTGCCGCTGTCTGCTCGTCTCCAGATGCCATTGCCGCTGCGAGTTCTCCTCGCGAGGTCTCCAACTCTCCCTGGATGACCGTCTCCCCACGGCAATCACGACGCGAGAGGAACGAGACGATGCGATCGCGGGCTTCTGCCCAGGAGTCCGCCGCCATCTGCTGCACGAACACAGTCGCGCCTGCGGCAGCCAGTGACATCAACTCGGCTTCCATCAAACCCCCTTCGAGCAACAGAGGAAGCCACCGTACCCCTGAAGATGGACTACAGCAGCGCCCGAGCGCGAGAGCCAGCACAAGCAGCACCCACCCAGCCGGTGGCCCCAGGCCGACGACCGAAGGGCATTACCAAATCGGCAAGGGTCGCCGCCTCGGCATCGTGATGGTTACCGGGGTGCCGGGTCTTCGACGTGATTGCCGATGGTCGACCAGAGGCGGTCCGCGTGACACTGACCGACATCGGACGTTGCGAGGCCACTTCGGCGACAACCCTCCGTGAAGGCTGACGGGTACTCAGGCGTCTCTGACGTATCGTCAACCATGCAAGATCATCTTGCACGTGCGTTGCACAAGGTGCTGAAAAACAACAGTGATCAGTGGAGGGCTGTGAAGGTGGGTATCCGCAGGTCAGCTGGCATGTTGAGGTGTCGCGCCCCTTGCCTCCAAGGGGCACGACACCGTGCCGGTCAGATGTCGCGGAACGTCTCGATCTGCGCCCCGATCGAGTTGAGCCGCTCGGCCAGGTCCTCGTACCCGCGGTTGATGACGTACACGTTGCGCAGCACGGACGTGCCCTCGGCTGCCATCATCGCGAGCAGGACGACCACGGCGGGGCGCAGCGCGGGCGGGCACATCATCTCGGCGGCGCGCCAGCGGGTCGGGCCCTCGACCAGGACGCGGTGCGGGTCGAGGAGTTGGAGCCGGCCGCCGAGGCGGTTGAGGTCCGTGAGGTAGATCGCGCGGTTGTCGTAGACCCAGTCGTGGATGAGGGTCTTGCCCTGGGCGGAGCCCGCGATGGCCGCGAAGAAGGGGACGTTGTCGATGTTCAGGCCCGGGAAGGGCATCGGGTGGATCTTGTCGATCGGGGCTTCGAGCTTGGAGGGCCGGACGGTCAGGTCCACCAGGCGCGTACGGCCGTTGTCGGCGAAGTACTCGGGTGTGCGGTCGTGGTCGAGGCCCATCTCCTCCAGGACCGCGAGCTCGATCTCCAGGAACTCGATCGGCACTCGGCGCACTGTCAGTTCGGACTCGGTGACCACGGCCGCGGCGAGCAGGCTCATCGCCTCGACCGGGTCCTCGGAGGGCGAGTAGTCCACGTCCACGTCGATGTTCGGTACGCCGTGCACGGTGAGCGTGGTGGTGCCGATGCCTTCCACCCGTACGCCCAGGGCCTCCAGGAAGAAGCACAGGTCCTGGACCATGTAGTTGGAGGAGGCATTGCGGATGACGGTCATGCCGTTGTGGCGGGCGGCGGCGAGCAGCGCGTTCTCGGTCACCGTGTCGCCGCGCTCGGTCAGCACGATCGGACGGTCGGGGGAGACCGCGTGGTCCACCTGGGCGTGGTAGAGCCCCTCGGTGGCGGCGATGTCGAGACCGAAGCGGCGCAGCGCGATCATGTGCGGCTCGACGGTCCTGGTCCCCAGGTCGCAACCGCCCGCGTACGGCAGCCTGAAGTGGTCCATACGGTGCAGCAGCGGGCCGAGGAACATGATGATCGAGCGGGTGCGGCGGGCCGCCTCCGCGTCGATCGCCTCCATGTCCAGCTCGCCCGGGGGCACGATCTCGAGGTCCACCCCGTCGTTGATCCACCGCGTGCGGACGCCGATGGACCCGAGCACCTCGAGCAGGCGGTACACCTCTTCGATGCGGGCCACCCGGCGCAGCACCGTGCGCCCCTTGTTCAGGAGCGTCGCGCACAGCAGCGCGACGCAGGCGTTCTTGCTGGTTTTGACGTCGATCGAGCCGGACAGGCGACGTCCACCGACCACGCGCAGATGCATCGGACCCGCATAGCCCAACGACACGATCTCACTGTCCAGGGCTTCGCCGATTCGAGCGATCATCTCAAGGCTGATGTTCTGATTGCCGCGCTCGATGCGATTGACTGCGCTCTGGCTGGTGCCGAGCGCCTCGGCAAGCTGCGCCTGTGTCCAGCCCCGGTGCTGCCGGGCGTCACGGATGAGCTTGCCGATACGTACGAGGTAGTCGTCTGCCATGGCGCGACCGTATATCTCATGTGAGATAAAGAGAAGCGGAGTGCGCCCATCCGGGTGATGCGGGTCAGTGCGGCGTGCTCACAGGGTAGTTCGGGGTGTGACTCTCGCTCGTGCTTGCGATTCTTTACATACCAGACCTTGCGATTCGGTACGTATCGGTCCTTTCGGATCAGTACGTACCGGTCGCGTGTGTGGGGGAGTTCGGCGGTGCGCGGGCCGCCCGGCGGCCAACTGGTGTACGCCTGGAGGCCTGCGGGGCTCAGCGCTCCCGTCGGCGCGTCGTGCGGCGCCAGCCGAAGGGGCCCGGCAGATTTGTCGACGTGGTCCGGCGCCCGGTGCTGCTGCGCGTGTGCCGCGGCCCGTGCCGCCCTCCCGTGGTGATCGACCAGGATCGTCGGTTGATGTTCAGTCGCACCCCGGGAAGTATGCGGAAACTCTTACGGAACGTGAGTGGCATCGGTGCCCCCTCGCTGCGGTGTCGGCCGGGTGCGTCCCGGCCGACACCGGGTACCCCGAAGGAGGCCGGGCATGACCAGCCCGCGCCCATGTACTAGAGTTATCTCGACATCGAGATATCTGCCGAGGCGCCCCGCAGTCGCCACCCACGGTAAGGGTTACCTAACTTAGCCTTACCTTAGCGGATCGGCCAGGAGTATGTGGCGGCAGGATGCGGTGGGTACGCGCACATCAATGAAGGAGACTGTCGTGTCGGCGAACAGCTTCGACGCCCGCAGCACGCTGCAGGTGGGCGACGAGTCGTACGAGATCTTCCGGCTGGACAAGGTGGAAGGCTCGGCTCGCCTTCCGTACAGCCTGAAGGTGCTGCTGGAGAACCTGCTCCGCACCGAGGACGGCGCGAACATCACCGCCGACCACATCCGGGCCCTCGGCGGCTGGGACTCCCAGGCTCAGCCGAGCCAGGAGATCCAGTTCACGCCGGCCCGCGTGATCATGCAGGACTTCACCGGCGTGCCCTGCGTCGTGGACCTCGCCACCATGCGTGAGGCCGTGAAGGAGCTGGGCGGCGATCCCGCGAAGATCAACCCGCTCGCCCCCGCCGAGCTGGTCATCGACCACTCGGTCATCGCCGACAAGTTCGGCACCAACGACGCCTTCGCGCAGAACGTCGAGCTGGAGTACGGCCGCAACAAGGAGCGCTACCAGTTCCTGCGCTGGGGCCAGACCGCGTTCGACGAGTTCAAGGTCGTCCCGCCGGGCACCGGCATCGTCCACCAGGTGAACATCGAGCACCTGGCGCGTACGGTCATGGTCCGCAACGGGCAGGCGTACCCCGACACGCTCGTCGGTACGGACTCGCACACCACGATGGTCAACGGCCTGGGTGTCCTGGGCTGGGGCGTCGGCGGTATCGAGGCCGAGGCCGCGATGCTCGGCCAGCCGGTCTCGATGCTCATCCCGCGCGTCGTCGGCTTCAAGCTCACCGGTGAGCTCACCCCCGGCACCACCGCCACCGACCTCGTGCTCACGATCACCGAGATGCTGCGCAAGCACGGCGTCGTCGGCAAGTTCGTCGAGTTCTACGGCGAGGGTGTCGCCGCGACCTCCCTCGCGAACCGCGCCACCATCGGCAACATGTCGCCGGAGTTCGGCTCGACCGCTGCGATCTTCCCGATCGACGACGAGACCATCAAGTACCTGAAGCTGACCGGCCGCAGCCAGCAGCAGCTCGCGCTCGTCGAGGCGTACGCCAAGGCGCAGGGCCTCTGGCTCGACCCGGCCGCCGAGCCCGACTTCTCCGAGAAGCTCGAGCTGGACCTTTCCACGGTCGTCCCGTCGATCGCCGGCCCGAAGCGCCCGCAGGACCGTATCGTCCTCGCGAACGCCGCCGAGCAGTTCAAGACGGACGTCCGCAACTACGTGGACGAGGTGGACGAGGCGGGCAAGGAGTCCTTCCCGGCCTCCGACTCCCCGGCCATTCACCCCAACGGCGCCCCGTCCAACCCGGTCCAGGTCACCGCCCCCGACGGCTCGACCTACACGATCGACCACGGTGCGGTCACCGTCGCGGCCATCACGTCCTGCACCAACACCTCGAACCCGTACGTCATGGTCGCCGCCGCGCTCGTCGCGAAGAAGGCCGTGGAGAAGGGCCTGACCCGCAAGCCGTGGGTCAAGACCACGCTCGCCCCGGGCTCCAAGGTCGTCACCGACTACTTCGACAAGGCGGGGCTCACCCCCTACCTCGACAAGGTCGGCTTCAACCTCGTCGGCTACGGCTGCACCACCTGCATCGGCAACTCCGGCCCGCTGCCGGAGGAGGTCTCCAAGGCGGTCAACGAGCACGACCTGGCCGTAACCTCGGTCCTCTCGGGCAACCGCAACTTCGAGGGCCGCATCAACCCCGACGTCAAGATGAACTACCTGGCCTCCCCGCCGCTGGTCGTCGCGTACGCCCTCGCGGGCTCCATGAAGGTGGACATCACCCGCGACGCGCTCGGCACCGACACCGAGGGCAAGCCGGTCTACCTGGCGGACATCTGGCCCTCCGAGGCCGAGGTCAACGACGTCGTGGCGAACGCCATCGGCGAGGACATGTTCAACAAGTCCTACCAGGACGTCTTCGCGGGCGACGCCCAGTGGCAGGCGCTGCCGATCCCGAGCGGCAACACCTTCGAGTGGGACCCGCAGTCGACGTACGTCCGCAAGCCCCCTTACTTCGAGGGCATGACGATGGAGACCACCCCGGTCTCGGACATCGCCGGCGCGCGCGTCCTCGCCAAGCTGGGCGACTCGGTCACCACCGACCACATCTCCCCGGCCGGCGCGATCAAGGCCGACACGCCCGGAGGCAAGTACCTCACGGAGCACGGTGTCGAGCGCCGCGACTTCAACTCGTACGGTTCCCGTCGCGGCAACCACGAGGTCATGATCCGCGGTACGTTCGCCAACATCCGCCTGCGCAACCAGATCGCGCCGGGCACCGAGGGCGGCTACACCCGCGACTTCACGCAGGCCGACGCACCGGTGGCGTTCATCTACGACGCCTCGCGCAACTACATCGAGCAGGGCATCCCGCTGGTCATCCTGGCCGGCAAGGAGTACGGCTCCGGCTCGTCCCGCGACTGGGCCGCCAAGGGCACCGCGCTCCTCGGCGTCAAGGCCGTCATCGCCGAGTCGTACGAGCGCATCCACCGCTCGAACCTCATCGGCATGGGCGTCCTCCCGCTCCAGTTCCCCGAGGGCGCCACGGCCGAGTCCCTCGGTCTCACCGGCGAGGAGACCTTCTCCTTCACCGGCGTCGAGGAACTGAACAACGGCACCACCCCGCGCACGGTGAAGGTCACCACCGACACCGGCGTCGAGTTCGACGCGGTCGTCCGCATCGACACCCCCGGCGAGGCGGACTACTACCGCAACGGCGGCATCATGCAGTACGTGCTGCGCAACCTGATCCGCAAGTAAGCGGTCCGGTACGGCAGTCGAAGGGCCGCACCCCTGGAAGGACACAGGGGTGCGGCCCTTCGCACCGCTTTTGGCGGCGCTCCTACTTCAGGCCATACGCCCGCAACACGGTCTGATCGACCTGGTTTCCGGCACCGTCAGAAGCCTGAACGCGCAGTGACACGAACTTCGCGCCCTTCGGGTGCTTGATCTCGGCCTTGCCGTGCCGGACCTTCGCCTCCTTCCAGGATGTTCCGTCGTCGTACGAGACCCATGCCTTCAGGCTCCTGGCCTTGACGCTTTCCTCCTGATCCCGGACGGAGAGTCCGAGCTTCAGCTCCCGCCCGGATTCGGCGCGGTTGAGGAGGTCGAGCCCGTCCAGGTCATAGCCGACGGAGAGCAGGGGCAGCGCCGTCTGCGCGTCGGTGTGCGCCGAGGCGAAGGACCATTCGGTGTGGCTGCTCGTGGAGTACGGCGTCCAGTCGGCCTTGCGCTGCGCGTCGAGCACGAAGCGGTACGAGGCCTTCGCCGCCGGGACGTCGAAGATGCCGTACCCCCCGACCGTCGAGTCGCCGACCAGCCGGCCGTCCGCGTAGAGCTTGCCCTTCGCGGTGTCGTTGACGTCTCGGACGTACCCGTAGTGACCGGGCGTCGAGTCACTCAACTCCGGTATGAAGAGGGTGAGTTTGTCGCCGGTGCGCTCCGAGAGGCCGTACTCGGTGCTGGTCGCCGGGCGTACCACCTGGCGCAGCCAGTCCTCGCTCGGCTGGGTGCCCGCCTTGCCGTAGGTCCGCAAGGTGTTCCACTGGCCCGAGGACGCCTCCCAGGACGGGTAGACGGTGTGCCAGACGCGGGTGTCGGAGCTCACGTTGAAGTACTCGGTACGTTCCTGGCCGAGTTGCATGTAGTCACTGGACTCGATCGCGAACAGCTGCCAGGGACGGAACGTGTAGACGGTGTCGGCCCCCATCTCGCCTGCCCTGGCCGCGTAGTAACGGCTCGGCACCTTTGCCGTGGTGGAGCGGTCCAGGATGTACGTCTGGTCCGGCGAGATCGCTCCGGACTGCGGGAGGGTCACGTTGTAGACGTACGTGCTGACCGCCGTGCCGCCCAGCTTGAGCGTGACCTTCTTGCCGCCCTTGAGGAGGGCGGTGAGCTTTTCGCCGTCCTCTCCGGTGGTGATCGTCACCGGCATCGTCGCCCTGTCCACAGCCGTGAGCCAGTGGCCGGCCTTCTTGCGGTACGCGATCAGATAACTCGCCCCCGCCTCCTTGGCGTTGGCCATCGCCTCGTCCGGCCCCCACGTGTCGGCCGGGACCCCGACCACCACTGCCTTGCCCTTGACGTCGAGCCCCTCGAAGTCGGCCGCCGTGCCGGCGCCCGCGTCCACCGCCTGTACCTTCCGGTCACCGGTGATCTTCACCGGGAAGTCGTTGTACGTGTTCGCGTAATCGAGCGGCAGTGCGTACTTCTCGGGACTGGTGACGCTCGCCGTCAACTCCTTCGCGTACAGACGGAACTTGGAGTAGAACTCGAGAGAACCCTCGGTGACCTTCCTGGTCGGCGCCACATAGACGTGGTCGGTCCAGGGGCCTTGGCTGTATGTCAACCCCCAGGAGCTCCCCGGCCCTTCGCGGTGCCACGAGGTGCTGAAGCCCTGGAACTCGGAGTCCTCCTTGGTCTTCGGCTTGATCTCGACCGCCTTGCGGGCGTCAAGGACCACCTCGGTGTCCCCGTCGACCTTGATCTCGGGACTGCCGACGACCGAGGTGCCCACGGCCGAACCGCCCGCGTCCCGGTCGGGGATCCAGGTGGCGACGGAGTACGTGCCGGCCGGGACCTCCCAGGTCTCGTTGGCACCCATGAAGCCGTACTCCCTGGGATACGCGCCGTTGAGCTCATGGAGCGTGTAGATCGACGAGTCTGCCGCGTTGCCGTCGCGGCCCAGCAGTGAAACCTTCAGGTCGAACGTCTTGGGCGCCTTCGCGAAGCCGATGGCCGTGGTGAGCTGGACGCCGTCGGCGCTCGCGGTGATGTGGCCGGTGTACTGGCCCTGCTCCTCCTTCGCCGGGTCGACGCCGACCGCGGCCGTGGCGGTGCCCTTCGCGGGCACGGTCACCGTGTCGGTGGCCGGCGCGGCCTCGGGGAGGCTCGTCGACAGCTTCAACTCCACTGCTTTGTCAGTAGTGTTGGTGTACGTGATGTCCTTGGTGGCGACCTCGGTGTCCCCGTCCTCGAACTTCCCGAAACTCAGTGCCGGGGTCGCGAAGACGCCCTGTCGCACCGCCCGTACGGCGTCCACCTGGCCGTCGCCCTGCTGGAAGGCGTCGGCGTCCGGCATGGTCTTCGCGGTGCTCGCCAGATCTGCCTTGATCTGCTCGCCCGTCCAGTCCGGATGGGCCTGGGCGACCAGCGCCGCGGCGCCCGCGACATGCGGGGTCGCCATCGAAGTGCCGTTCGCCGTCGTGTAGTTGTCGTCGACCGGTGTGCCCATCGTCGTGCCGGCGGCGCGTGCCGCCGTGATGGCGGCGCCCGGCGCGGTGATCTCCGGTTTGACCGCGTAGTCGCCAAGGCGCGGGCCGCGGCTGGAGAACGAGGTCAGCTTGTCGGACTTGTCGACGGCGCCGACCGTCAGCGCCGAGTCGGCGATGCCCGGGGTGCCCACGGTCTGCTTGCCCGGTCCCGCGTTGCCCGCCGCGATCACGAAGAGGGCGCCCGTGGACGCGGACAGCTCGTCAACGGTCTCACTCAGCACATCTGACGGACCCGAGGCCGTACCGCCCAGCGACATGGAGACGATCTTCGCACCGGAGTGCGCCGCCCACTCCATGCCCGCGATGATCCACGAGGACTGGCCCTGGCCCGCGTTGTTCAGCACCTTGCCGACCAGCAGCTCCGCGCCCGGCGCCACACCCTTGCGCGTGCCGTCCGAGGCCGCGCCCGAGCCGACGATCGTGGACGCCACGTGGGTGCCGTGGCCGTGGCCGTCCTGCACCGCCTGGTCCGGTACGAAGCTCGTAGACTCCGCGATCTTCCCCGCGAGATCCGGGTGCCCGGCGTCCACGCCCGTGTCCAGGACGGCGACCTTGACGCCCTTTCCGTCGTAGCCCGACTTCCACACCTCGGGCGCGCCGATCTGCGGCACGCTCACATCGAGGGACGCGGTCACTTTCGCGTCGAGCCAGATCTTGTCGATGCCCTCGCCGAGTTGCTTCGAGGCCTTCGTGGTGGGTTCGGTGCCGAGTGCGGGGGCGATGTCCGCCCAGAAGGCGGTGGACTTCTTCGCGCTCAGCGCGGCACCGTCGATCCCGGGCAGTGCGAGCGTCCGACGAGCGCCGTCGGGCGTGGCACTGCCCTTCGTGTACGTCGCGATCACCGGCGTGGTGCCGGTCTTCGCGTCCGCGTATCCCTGCTTCACCAGCTGGGTGACGTTGAACAGGGCCGGGTCGAGACGGCCCGCCCGCACCAGCGGGATCGCGTCCGAGGGTAAGACGCTCACCTCGCCGTCCTGTTCGCTGGACAGGAAGGTGGCGGCCTCGCGGCCCTTGCCGCGCCGGACGTCGACGGCGTGCTTGCCGCCCGGTCCTGCGGTGAGCGACACGGTGTCGCCGGTGATGAGGGTGACGGTCTGGGTGCCGGCGGCTCCTGGCGTGGTAACGCTCGGCACGGGCGTGGCGCCCGGATCGGCGACCGGGGACTCGGGGCCGGCCGTCGCGGGGGTGATGACCCCCGCGAGCAGTCCGGCCGCTCCTGCCACGGCCCAGAGGGCGTGGAGTCTTCGCATGTGTGGACTTCCTCCCCTGAACTCTGTAAAGGCTTCCGGCCTGGTGGGTGGAAGCCATGGAACAGAGTGAACGGTGTGCGGAAGGCGCTTCAAGGGATTCCTGTGGCCAGGGCGTGCCAATGCCCCCTTCGGCCACGGCAGTCGACGGAGGTGGGGCCGCGCTCCCGACCAGGGCGCGGCCCTTCGCCTCACAGGGGCCCAAACGGCTGGGGCCAGTTATGGCCCTACACCCAGCCGCGTTGGGAAGCCCGTACCCCCAGTTGGAACCTGCTCGCCGCCCCCAGCCGTTCCTGCAGCTCACTCACCCGCCGCCGCAGGGTTCGCAGGCTCACTCCCAGATGGCGTGCCACCGCCTCGTCCTTCATCCCGGCCGCCAGCAGCCGGATCAACGTCCGTTCGCTTTCGAGGAGTTCACCGTCGCCGGTCGGCTGGCCGAGCGGTGTCGCCTGCTGCCAGGCCATCTCGAAGAGCTTCTGCAGGGCTTCGGTCACCGCCGAGTGCCACACCACGACGGCGCAGTAACCGCCCGCCGCCGAGGCGGTCAGCGGCAGCATCGCCCGGCACCCGTCGACCACCAGCAGCTTGAGGGGCACGGACGGTAACACCCGGGCCTGCTCACCGAGTTCCACCATCTTCCAGGTGCGGGACAGTATCTTCGGGTCCTCCAGGGCCGTCGCCGCGTACACCCCGCGAGAGACGATCCCGCGGCGCAGCAGATCGGCCTGGAGATCCGCCTGCGGTGCGGGCGGGGCGAGATACGGCGGCGTGTCGAAGAGGCACACCTCCCGCTCGGCGCGTGCGTACATCTCCTCCAGACGTGCCGCGATGGCGCCCTCGCCGGAGGCGACCTCGATCAACCGGGACGGTTCCTCCCGCAGCAGCCCGGCCTCGTAGGCGGTGCCCATCTCCTCGGCGGTGGCGGCGAGCAGTTCGGACTCCGTCTCGCGCCGCCGGATCAGCCCGCGCACCGCAACCCGTGGATCGACCGCCCGTAGCCCGCCCATGGAGTCCGGCGGCTGGAGCAGTCCGAGTCCGAGCAGTTGGTTGCAGGCCTCGCGCACCTGGGCCGGGGAGGCGCCGGTCAGCAGGGCCCAGCCGGCCGCACCGGCGTCGGGCTGATGGAGGATCGCCTGGTACACCTGCTCCTCGAAGGCGGAGACCCCCACCGCGGCCCAAGGGCTCGCGGCAGGGGTGCGTCCTGCCGTGTTCTGTCCCGCCGTGCCATATGCCGTGTTCACCATGGCTCGGCACGGTAGGCGATCTTTGTTAAGGCTGGTGTCGTATCGGTCCGGGCCGCCGTCTACTTCAGGCCGAAGGCCCGCACCACGGTCTGGTCGACCGCGTTGCCGTCCCGGTCGGCGGCCCGTACGCGCAGGGACACGAACTCGGCGCCCTTCGGGTGCTTGAGTTCCGCCTCGCCGCCACGGACCTTCACCTCCTTCCAGGACGCGCCGTCGTCGTAGGACACCCAGGTCTTCAGCTCACGGGCCGTGATGCTCGACTTCTGGTCCCGGACGGAGAGTTCGAGCGTCGACTTCCGCTTGGCCTCCGCCCGGTTGAGGAGGTCGAGCCCGTCGAGGTCGTAGTCGACGGAGAGCAGCGGCAGCGCGGTCTGCTGGTTGGTGTGCGCCGACGCGAAGGACCACTCGGTGTGAGTGCTGGTGGAGTACGTGGCCCAGTCCGCCTTGCGCTGCGCGTCGAGCACGAAGCGGTACGAGGCCTTCGTCGCCGGGACGTCGAAGGAGCCGTAGCCGCCGAGCGCGCTGTTGCCGACCAGTTCCCCGTCCGCGTACAGCGTGCCCTTCGCGGTGTCCTGGACGCCGTCCACGCTTGCGTAGTGACCCGGTGTCGCGTCGCTCAACTCCGGAACCCTGAAGGCGAGTTTGTCACCGGTGCGCTGGGAGAGGCCGTACCGATCGCTGGTCGCCGGGCGGACGACCTGCCGCAGCCACTCCTCGGTGGGCACCTTGCCCGCCTTGTCGAAGGTCCGCAGGTCGTTCCACTGGCCCCTGCCCGTCTGCCAGTTCGGGATGACGGTGTTCCAGATGCGGGTGTCGGGATCCACGTTGTAGTACTCGGTACGTGTCGTGCCCAGGGGGGCGTACTGGCTGGTCTCGATGGCGGCACCCTGCCACGGGCGGTACCGGTAGACGGCGTCCTTGCCGACGTCACCGGCCCGGCTCCCGTGGTAACGGACCGTCTGCTTCACGGTGTTGGAGCTGTTCAGCGAGTACGTCTGGTTCTTCGAGATGGCGCCGGTCTGCGGGAACATCACGTTGTAGACGTACGGGCTGACCGCGGTGCCGTCCAGTTTCAGCGTGACCTTCTTCCCGCTCTTCAGCAGCGCGCCGAGCTTCGCACCGTCCTCGCCGGTGGCGACCATCAGCGGGATCGTCGCGCTGTCCACCCAGGAGATCCAGTACCCCGGCTTCTCCTGGTACGCGATGACGTAACCGGCCCCGGCCTCGGCCGCGTTGGCCAGCGCCTCGTCCGCCGTCTTCCCGGCGGCCACCCGGACCACCGCCACCTTGCCCTTGACGTCGAGCCCTTGGAAGTCGGCCGCGGTGCCACTGCCGGCGTCCACCGCCCGCACCGTGCGCTTTCCGCTGAACTTCACCGGAAGGCTGTCGCTCACCTGCGAGTAGTCGAGAGGCAGCGCGTACTTCTCGGGGCTGCTGACGCTCGCCGTCAGCTCCTTCTCGTACAGACGGAACTTGGAGGAGAACTCGAACATGCCCTCGGTGACCTTCTCGGTCGGGGCGACATAGATGCGGTCGGTCCACCAGTTCTGGGCGTAGGTCGCCCCGAAGGCGGTGCCGGGCCCTTCCCGGTGCCAGCTGGTGCTGAAGCCCTGGAACTCGGAGTTCTCCTTCGTCCTCGGCTTGATCTCGACGGCCTTGCGGGCGTCGAAGACGACCTCGGTGTCCTTGTCGACCTTGATCTCCGGATCACCGACGACGGAGGTGGCTACCTCCAGTCCGGCCGCGTCCCGCTCCGGGATCCAGGTCGCCATGGAGTACGTACCGGCCGGCACCTTGAAGGTGTAGCCGCGGCCGAGGAACCCGTGCGTGTCCGGGTACGCGCCGTTCAGCTCCTGCAGCACGAAGAGCGACGCCGAGGTCGACGGCTGGCCGCTCCGGTTCACCAGCGAGACCTTCAGGTCGTACGTCTTCGGCAGTTTCTCGAAGCCGACCGCCGTGGTGACCCGTACGCCGTCGGCGCTCGCGGTGACATGGCCCGTGTACCGGCCCTCCGGCTCCCCGGCCGGGTCGACCCTGACCGCGACGGTGGCGGTGCCCTTCGCCGGGACGGTCACGACGTCCGCGCCCAGGGTGGCCTCGGTGAGCGACGACGCCAGCTTCAACTCCACTGCTTTGTCTGTGGTGTTGGTGTATGTGATGTCCTTGCTCGCGGCCTCGGCGTCGTCGGCCTCGTACTTGCCGAAGCTGAGCGCCGGGGTGGAGAAGACGCCCTGACCGACGGCCCGGACGGCGTCGACGCGGCCGTCCCCCTGCTCGAAGACGGAGGCGTCGGAGCTGGTCTTGGCGGTGGTGGCCAGGGCCTGCTTGATCTGCTGCCCCGTCCAGTCGGGATGCGCCTGCGCCACCAGTGCCGCGGCGCCCGAGACATGCGGGGTCGCCATCGACGTACCGCTCGCCTTCGTGTACCTGTCGTCGACAGGCGTGCTCCCGGGCATGTTGGTTCCCAGGGAACGGGCCGCTGTGATCCCCACGCCCGGCGCCGTGATCTCCGGCTTGATGGCCGAGTCGCCGAGCCGTGGGCCGCGGCTGGAGAACGAGGCCAGCTTGTCGGACCTGTCGACCGCGCCCACGGTCAGTGCGGAGTCCGCGATGCCCGGGGTGCCGAGGGTCTGCTCGGACGGGCCGGAGTTACCGGCCGCGATCACGAAGAGAGCGCCGGTGGACGCGGACAGCTCGTCCACGGTCTCACTCAGCACGTCGGAGGGGCCGGTCGCGGTACCGCCCAGCGACATGGAGACGATCTTCGCACCGGAGTGCGCCGCCCACTCCATGCCCGCGATGATCCACGAGGACTGGCCCTGGCCCGCGTTGTTCAGCACCTTGCCGACCAGCAGCTCCGCGCCCGGCGCCACACCCTTGAGCCTGCCGTCCGAAGCCGCGCCCGAGCCGACGATCGTGGACGCCACATGGGTGCCGTGGCCATGGCCGTCCTGCACCGCCTGGTCCGGTACGAAGCTCGTCGACTCCGCGATCTTCCCCGCGAGATCCGGGTGCCCGGCGTCCACGCCCGTGTCCAGGACCGCGACCTTGACGCCCTTGCCGTCGTAACCCGTCTGCCACACCTCGGGCGCGCCGATCTGCGGCACGCTCACATCGAGGGACGCAGTCACTTTCGCGTCGAGCCAGATCTTGTCGATGCCCTCGCCGAGCTGCTTGGCGGCCTTCGCGGTGGGCTCGGTGCCGAGGGCCGGGGCGATGTCCGACCAGAAGGTGGTCGACTTCTTCGCGCTCAGCGCGGCGCCGTCGATCCCGGGCAGCGCGAGCGTCCGGCGCGCTCCGTCGGGGGTCGCGCTGCCCTTGTCGTACGTCGCGATCACCGGGGTGGTGCCGGTCCTCGTGTCCGCGTAGCCCTGCTTCACCAGCTGGGTGACGTTGAACAGGGCCGGGTCGAGGCGGCCCGCCTGGATCAGCGGGATCGCATCCGCCGGCAGGACGCTGACCTCGCCGTTCTTCTCGGTGGACAGGAAGGTGGCGGCCTCGCGGCCCTTGCCGCTCCGGACGTCGACGGCGGACTTGCCGTCCTGGCCGACGGTCAGCGACACGGTGTCGCCGGTGATGAGGGTGACGGTCTGGGGGCTGATGGCGCCTGGCGTGGTGACGCTCTGCGCGGTCGTGGGGCCCTGCACGGGCGTGGCGCCCGGCTCGGTGGCCGGGGACGCCGAGCCGGCCGCCGCGGGCGTGACCGCACCCGCGAGCAGTCCGGCCGTCGCTGCCACGGCCCAGAGGGCGTGGAGTCTTCGCATGTGTGGGCTTCCTCCCCTGAACGCTGAAATCGCTTCCGGCCTGGTGAGCGGAAGCCAGTGATCAGGGTGAGTGCTGGGTGGAAAGCGACTCAAGGGATTGCTGTGGCCGGGGCGTGCCAATGCACCCTTCGGCCAAAGCAGTTGGTGGCCCGCACGGCTCCCTTCCCCGCGCACCGCCGGGGGTTCCGTCCGGCCGTGCGTGCGGTGTCCCACGGCTGCGGCTCAGCCGGAACACAGGGTTCTCCCAGCGGACCGGGACAGGATCGTCACATGTATGGCACCCGAAGCGACCGCGTCCGTGTGCTGATCGTCGACGACGAGCCAGCGCTCACCGAGCTGCTCTCCGTCGCCGTCACCGAGGCGGGCTGGCGCCCCTATCCGGTGGGCGACGGGCACAGCGCGCTGCGCGCCGCGCGCGGCTGCGCCCCGCACGCCGTCGTCCTCGACGGGATGCTGCCCGACCTGGACGGCCTCCAGGTGCTGCGCAGGCTGCGGTACGAGAATCCGAAGCTGCCTGTCCTCATGCTGACCGCACGCGACGCGCTGGAACACCGCATCGACGGGCTGGCCTCGGGCGCCGACGACTACGTGACCAAGCCCTTCTCGCTGGAGGAGGTCGTACTGCGGCTGCGCGGACTGCTGCGCCGGGCCGGAGCGGAGAAGGCGCGGACCGACGACGCCGTCCTCGTACTCGGGGATCTCGTCCTGAGCGAGGAGAGCCACGAAGTGCACCGCGACGGTACGCCGGTCCAGCTCACGGCGAAGGAGTTCGACCTGCTCAGCCTGTTGCTGAACCACCCGCGGCAGGTGTTGAGCAAGGCCCAGATCCTCGACCGGGTGTGGAGCAGCTCCTTCGACGGCGGCGGGAACCTGGTCGAGGTCTACATCTCCAGCCTGCGCCGGAAGATCGACAAGGGGCGCGCGCCGATGATTCACACGGTCCGCGGGGTGGGGTACGTGATCAGGCCTGTGGGGGACGGGAGATGAGCCCCCGACCGGGCGGAAGCCGACGGACGCACGGGCGTTCACTGCGTGCCAGGCTGAACGGGCGTTCGCTGTGGACCCGGCTGCTCCTCTTCATCGCCGCCACCCTGGTCGCCGTCTGCGCGGCGATGGCCGTCACCACGGTCTTCGCGCAGCGTGCGTATCTGCTCGGCAATCTCGACCAGCGTGTCACCGACGCCGCCGAGCGCGGCCAGGGCGGCCTGCAGAACCGGGTCGGCGACGCCACGGACCTGGGGTTCCTCAGCGAGCGCGGGCAGGCCGTCGGCACGCTCGCCGCCCGGTTCGACGACGACGGCAACATCACCGCCGCCGAAGTGGTCACCCAGGACGGCGGCCAGCAGGTTCTCACCGCCGCCCAGCGCGCCGCCCTCGCGGGCATCACCACCGACGGCTCGCTGCACACCCGTACGGTTCCCGGCCTCGGCAGCTACCGATTGACCGCCCTCGGCGGCGACGGCATTCCCGTCCTCACCGGGCTGCCCATGGGCGATGTCCAGGACATGATCAGCGGCCTGGTCGTGGTCGAGGCCCTGGTGGCCGCCGTCGGCCTCACCGCCGCGGGCTGCGTCTGTGCCGTCGTCATACGGCGGCAACTGCGCCCCCTCGGGCGGGTCGCCGCCACCGCCGTCGAGGTCTCCCGCTCGCCGCTGGGCCACGGTGAGGTCGTCGGCCTCACCCGGGTACCCGAACGCGACACCGACCCCGGCAGCGAGGCCGGTCAGGTCGGCGCCGCGCTGAACCGCATGATCGACCACGTGGAGTCCTCGCTCGCCGAACGCCAGCGCGGCGAGGAGGAGATGCGCCACAGCGAGGAACGCATGCGCCGCTTCCTCGCCGACGCCAGCCATGAACTCCGTACACCTCTCGCGTCCATCGCCGGTTACGCGGAACTGATGAACCGCGGCACCGAGAAGATCGAGCCGACGCTCGCGTGGCGGCGCGTCTCCGCCGAGTCGGCGCGGATGACCGGCCTGGTCGAGGACCTGCTGCTGCTCGCCAGGCTGGACGAGGGGCGGCCCTTGCAGTCGGCCGAGGTGGACCTCGCGGCGCTGGTCGCCGAGGCGGTGTGGGACGCGCGGGCCGCCGGGGAGGGCCACAACTGGCAACTGGCGCTGCTGCTGGATGCCCCGGCCCTGGTCGTCGGTGACGAGGCGCGGCTGCACCAGGTGGTGGCCAACCTGTTGGCCAACGCCCGTGTGCATACGCCTGTCGGTACGACCGTCGTCGCCTCGGTGGAGGCCACGGATGTGTCCTGCAGGATCCGCGTACGCGACGACGGTCCCGGCATCCCGGAGCACCTGCTCCCGTCGGTCTTCGAACGCTTCACGCGGGGCGACGCGTCGCGCTCCCGCGGCGGCCCCACCGAGGGCGGCTCCGGTCTCGGGCTCGCCATCGTCGCGGCGGTCACGGCCGCCCACGGCGGCCGCGTCCAGGTGGAAAGCGCCCCTGGCCGCACGGAGTTCACGATTGAACTGCCACCGGCCACCAGCCCCACGGCCCCGAACCCGGCGCCCACCCGTGCTGCGGCGTCGGCCTGAGCCGGCGCCCGCCCGGGAAATGAGTTGACGGGTGATGTACCGGAACGTTCGTATAGCCGTGGGCACAACCGTCGATCCCGTCCCTCCACTCATGCGTCGTCCATGACACATGGGGGAATCGCCTCGCTGCAGGAAGGTGCTCATGCGCGCTGGCAAGATGCATGCCGACGAGCCGGACGTCGACACACCTCTCGTGCATCGGCTGGTTGCCGCGCAGTTTCCGCAGTGGGCGGGCCTCCCCGTCGAGCCGGTGGACTCCGCCGGCACCTCGAATGCCATGTACCGGCTCGGCGAAGACATGGTGGTGCGGCTTCCTCGCGTCGCGGGGGCCGCCAACGATGTCGAGAAGGAGCACAGGTGGCTGCCACGGCTCGCCCCGCCGCTTCCGGTCGCCGTCCCCGTGCCGCTGGGCAAGGGAAGGCCCGCGGAGGACTATGCCTGGCCGTGGTCCGTCTACCGCTGGCTCGACGGCGAGAATCCGGCCATCGGGCGAATCTCCCAACCCGGCCTGCTCGCACAGGACTTGGCGGGGTTCGTCGCCGCGTTGCACCGGATCGATCCCGCCGACGGGCCCCCCTCCTATCGCAGCGAGTCGCTGGCGACGCGGGATGCCGCGACACGGACCGCGATCGCGGAAGTGCGGGGAATCGTCGACGCCGACGCGGCGACCACCGCATGGAACACAGCCCTGCGGGCCCCCGCTCGGCCCGGCCCGGCGGTCTGGATCCACGCGGATCTGCAACCAGGAAATCTGCTGATGCGCCATGGGCGGCTCAGCGCCGTCATCGACTTCGGATGCCTGGGCCTGGGCGATCCCGCCGTCGACCTGATCGTGGCGTGGTATGTGCTGCCGGCCGAAGCGCGGGGCGCCTTCCGGACCGCACTGGAGGTCGATGACGCGGCCTGGGCGCGAGGTCGCGGCTGGGCACTGTCGATCGCACTACTCGAACTACAGTACTACCGGGACACGAACCCGGTCATGGCAGGTGTCGCACGACAGGTCATCCACGAAGTCCTCGCCGACCAGAAGCACGCTGCCTGACACCAGCCGTCGAGTGATACCCAGGGCAACCGGGCGGGCCTCGCCGAGGACCCGGCCAGGCCCGGCCCTCGGGGTGGAGTCGGCGCCCGGCCGTGCGGGTCCGAGGAACCGTGCGGATCCGAAGAGACTCGTCCGCGCCCTCCTGAGGGGCTCACCGAGCAGCGGGCGCCGACCCGATGACCACCACCCGTGCCCACTCGGGCGGCGAGTCCGGGACGTAGTCGGGATTGTCCTCGTCCCACGACCCGTCTCCGTGCTGCCGGGGGAACAGACCCACCACCGTCCGGCACGACGGCTGTGCGCTCGGCCAGGGCGTCTGCCCGTCGGTCAGGACCACGATGACGTCCGGCCGGGGCCGCGCCCGGAGCGCCTTGGCGAAGCCCGTGCGCAGATCCGTACCGCCGCCGCCCAACAGCGGAATCCCCTCGGCACGGCACAGCGGGTGCACGACCTGGGCCGCCGCGTCGCACGGCAGTACGGCGACCAGGTCGCGACGGCCGCCCACGGCCCGGGAGATCGCGGCAACCTCGCGCAGCGCGCTGCCCAGTTCGGCGTCACTGACCGACCCGGAGGTGTCGATGATGACGGAGACCCGGGGCGGCTTGCGCCGCAGGCTCGGCAGAACGACACCGGGAATCCCTGCCGAGCGCCGCGACGGCCGGCCGTAGGTGTAGTCCTCGCCCGAGCCGGCGCCGGAGGTCGCCGAGCGGACCGCCGCGCCCAACAACTCCCGCCACGGCTGGGGTGGTTGGAACGCCTCCTGGGCCCACCGCTGCCACCCCTGCGGGGTGTTCCCCGGACGGGCCTTGATGCCCTGCGCCACCCGGAACCGGACCGCGTCCCGTTCCTGTGCGCTGAGGCCGTGCGCGCCGTCCGGTCCCAGATCCCAGTCCCTTTCCAGTCCGTCGGCGCCACTGCCGCAGTCCAGCCAGGCGAGGTTCTGCGTACGCGGCCCGAGCCGGAACTGGCGCAGGTAGTCCTCCATGAGTTGCCCCTCGGGCAGCGTCAAGAACGCCGGCGTGACAGCGTCTTCGGGCCGGACCAGCCCGTCACCGAACGCGTCGTCGTTGATCTCGCAGTCCGCGGCGATGTTCATCCGCAACCGTTCCCCGGGGCCGGTCAGCCCACGCTCCCGTGCCACCCGGTCACTGCGCCCGTGATGGTCGCGCAGCAGGTGCGACACCTCGTGCACCCATACCCCGGCCAGTTCCTCCACCGGCGTACGGTCCACGAACGCCGGTGAGGCGTAGCACCGCCAGTGCCGGTCGACGGCCATCGTCGGTACGTGCCGCGACTCCACGGTGTGCAGGGCGAACAGCGCGGTCGCCAGGTAGGGCCGGGCCCGGGCGGCGTGCAGCCGGGCGGCGAAGAGCTTGTCGAGGTCCAGCCTCCTCGGTGCGTCCGGGGTCATCGGCCGGCCTTCGTGGTGAGCGCGGCGGCCCGGGTCGCCGCGCGGTCGGCTCGCCGGGACAGTGACACCGCTCCGGCGAGCCGTTCGATCGATGCCGGAACGTCCCAGTCCTCCTGGCGCAACGAGGCGAGTGTGGTCGCGGGGACGACCACGAGGTCCGGGGCTCCGGTGTCCAGCGCCCGGACGAGGAGCGCCCACGCGGCGTCCCAGCGGGACTTCTCCGGGCGGCTGCGGACCGCCGCCACCACACCGTCGAGCACGGCCTGGCGCAGATCCCCCCGTTCGGGCAGGGCGGCACCCGCGGGGTCGGCGAGCAGCGTCTCGGGGTCCGGAAGGTCCATCCGGTCCAGACTGGCCAGCAGCTCCAGCCCCGGACCGTCCCCCACTGTGCCCCTGACCAGCATGGAGAGTACGTCCCGTGCGGAGCCGGCCGCAGTCGCGAAGGCGATCAGACACAGGGTCATGTCCCAGCTTCGAGGGGACGGCCAGGGGCCACCGCGCCGCGTTTCGTTGCTGGGCAGCCGGTGCACGAGCCCAGGGCGCGCGGAGAGAAGTCCGCACACCGCACGGCGGGCGAAGTCCACGGCCTCCGACAGCTTCACCGGGTCGAGCCGGGGCAGTGTGGCCCGGGGCCACGTCCCGCCGAGGCCGCGTACGACGACCTCGTGGTCGTGGGTCCACTGGAGATGGACGAACCGGTTGGCCAGGGGCGGGCTCAGCTCCCAGCCGTCGGCCGCCGAGGCCCGCGGATTGGCGGCGGCCACGATCCGGACTCCGGGCGGCAGTTGCAGGGCGCCGATCCGCCGCTCCAGCACCAGGCGGAGCAGGGCGGCCTGAACGGCCGGTGGCGCGGTGGAGAGTTCGTCCAGGAACAGCAGACCTCGGCCGGCCCGTACCAGTCGCACCGCCCAGTCCGGCGGAGCCATCGGGACGCCCTGTTCGGCGGGATCGTCGCCTACGACGGGCAGCCCCGAGAAGTCGGACGGCTCGTGCACGCTGGCGATGACGGTGGTCAGCGGGAGGTCCAGGGCGGCGGCGAGCTGGGTCAGGGCGGCGGTCTTGCCGATTCCCGGTTCACCCCACAGCAGTACGGGCAGGTCGGCGGCCACGGCCAGTGTCAGGGCCTCCAGTTGGGTGTCGGGGCGCGGTTCGGTGGTGGTGTCGCGCAGCAGGGCCAGCAACTCGCCGGCGATGTCGAGCTGGGAGGCGGGGGCGGGGTCGGCAGGGATGTCGGTGGTCGCGAACGGGGTGTATGAGGGCATGTTTGATCACCTTTGGGCTCGTGGCGAGAAGACGAGAAGTAGGGGGAGCGGGGGGACAGAGGTCCCTGGGGCCCTGGGTCAGTGGGAGGTGGCGTGGCGCGGGTGCGAGCGGTGGTCACGGTCACGGCCGCCGTCTTGGGGAGGGCGACCATCCATGTGGAAGCGGACGCGGCCGGGGCCCGGTCCGGCCAGCCCCGCCCTGAACAGTCCGTAGGTGATCCGCCGCCGTGCGGCCGCTTCCAACTCGTCCCGCAGAGCGCCGTCGCGCAGCACCGCGTCGGGGCCGAGCAGGCCTTCGACGACGGCCAGCGCTCCGGCGATGTCGCCGTGGTGCAGGCGTTCCCGTACGCCGTCGAGGCAGCCGGGATGCCGGTGCGCCTGGTCGATCGCCTGGAGGCAGGGAAGCGGGGTACCGGTCAGTTCGGCCAGGAGTTCCTCCCGGCGGATCTCGGCCGGCTCGTGGTCCAGCGGGGCCAGTACGCCGTTGACCAGGCCGATCCGGTGCCGAACTCCCCGGCACTCCACGAGGCGTGGTTGTCCTGACCGGTCCGGAGTCCGGTACGGACCGGTCGGCGCACGCCCCGGTACGAGAGCAGACGCGACCAGCGGGTGCAGCCGATCGACCTCGATCGAACCGGTGCGGATCAGTTCCAGGTCGGGTGGCACCCAGGTCGCCGCGTCGGGCAGGACGGGCAGCGCGGAGACACCACCGTCCCTGGCCGCCCCCGCGATCCGCAGTCCTGGCGGCCCTACGCCGTCCCCGTCCACACCCACGCCCAGGTCCAGGAGCAGCCGATGTCGGGCCCCGACCCGCACGGCGACGGTACCGGTGGGCCGCCCCTCGGCGTGGAGCAGGATCCACGCCTCGGCCGCCCACCGGTCAACGGCACAGCGGCGATCCCGCGGCACGATCCCCAGGACATCCGGGGTCACCACGGGACGGCCGTGGTCGCGCGGCCGATCGGCGCCGGACCGGATCCGCAGCTCATCGGCCCTGTCGGCGTCCCACAGATGGCGGTGCAGATCGAGACGGAACCGCCGGTTGGGACGGGCGTGCGGATGGCGGCGGGCATCGGTGTCTGCGTCGGGTCGGGACCTGTCCCACAGCGCGAGACTGATCCGCTGACCGGCATCCGCCCAGGCCGGCGCGGTCCGGGCCACGAGGTGCACCGGGCGCGCGCCGTCAGGTCCCGCAGGGTCGTAGCGAGCCAGCGTGATCGTCAGTCCTGGGCGCAGGAGCCCGTGCGGAGCGATCCTCGGCATGTGCCAGCGCAGCAGGTCAGGAGCCAACCGGCGGAGATCGGCCCGGACTTGGGCCGCGCATTCCTGACCGTGCGCGCGCGCCACGGACCGCAGATTGAGATCGACATCGAAGCCTGCGGCGGCACACGCCCCCGCCCAGTCCCCGGTACACCGGCGGGCGGTCGCAGTCTCGATCATGGACGGCGGCACGGCGAACTCTCGCACGCGCAGCCAGAAGGAAAGGCGGGAATCCTCGTTCGCGATCTGAGTGAGCATCAGCACTCACCTTGCGCGGACGGGACCCCCGTTCTGTCAACAGAGTGAGTCGTCATCGCGGGGAGCGTACCGCTCCTCACTCCGATCTGCCAGGTGTTTCCGTTCGGAGCGCCCCAGGCGGCAAGGCAACCGCAACCTGTGCGCAAGCCATGAAAGTCAACCAAATTGTTGACACTGTCTTCGGTGGCGACATACCTTCGCCAGCACCAGATCGAGGTGAGCGCCACGCGCGGGTGACGGAACAGTGGCCCGTGCCGACGTGCGGTTGGGAGTGGTCCGTTGTCCTCAGACCAGCCTTTCCGTGCGCACTCCCGGCCCGGCGTCGCGCCGGCCCGCATCCTCGCCGCCCATCCCCGTACTTCAGGTTGGCCTCAGGTTGCCGTCCCAGAGTCGTGCGTGCCCGGCCGTCCGCAATGGACGCGCCCACGACGAAGGGACCCAGCGACGATGACGGAGCTCGACACCGGGGAGAACGCGGCGACGGAGCCGCAGTCGGAGACGGGCCGTCGTGCCCACGCGAGCCGACGCAACTTCATGCGGAAGGTCTTCTTCGCCAGCGGCGCCACGGCCGTCGCGACGATGGGCGGCGCCGGAGCCTGGTCCGCACTCGCCGACGACACGACCACCACCGCCGATGCCTCCGCCACGCCGAGCGCCACGCCGGGCGCCACGCCGAGCGGCGTACCCAGCGGCGGCCCGGGCGGCGGCGCGGGCGGCCCCGGCAACATGACCATCACCGAGGACTTCTTCGGCCTGACGACCGACGGCAAGCGGATCGACGACCTCTACGCGATCCACTCCACCAAGGTTGCCACCGGTCCCGTGATCGCCGCCGCGAACGCCTTCCTCGCCGGACTCACCGACACCCAGAAGACGGCGACGCAGTTCACCGTCCACTCCACCGAGTGGCGGATGTGGAGCAACGCCGACTCGTACGCCCGCCAGGGCGTCACTCTCGCGGACATGACGGATACTCAGAAAACCCTCGGTACCGCCCTGTTGAAGTCGGCGCTCAGCGCGGACGGCCTGGAGACCACCGAGAAGATCCGCAAGATCAACCAGGCGGCCGGCGAGGCGATCAACAACACCACCTCCTTCAACGAGGACGCCTACTACTGGACGCTGATGGGCACCCCGTCGGCCACCGAGCCGTGGGGCTTCCAGTTCGACGGCCACCACCTGGTCATCAACTACTTCGTGCTCGGCGACCAGGTCGTCATGAGCCCCTGCTTCTGGGGCTCCGAGCCGACCTCGATGGAGATCGACGGCGAGACCGTGACGGTCTGCCACGAGGAGGTCGTGGCCGGCCTCGCCTTCATCAACTCCCTCACCGAGGCGCAGCGGAAGGTCGCCATCGAGTCCTCGACGAAGTCGAACGAGTCGATGCAGGCGGGCGCGTTCTCCGACAACGCGGTGCAGGCGTACACCGGCATCCGCGGCAATGTCCTGAACGCCACCCAGAAGAAGAAACTTCTCGGCATCGTCGAGGCCTTCGTGGGCCGCGGCAAGGCCGATGTCGCGAAGGTGCGGATGGCCGAGGTCCGGGGGCACCTGGACGACACCTATGTGACCTGGGCGGGGGGCATCGCCGATGACTCCGCCTTCTACGTCCGGGTGCACAGCGCGGTCGTCTGGGTCGAGGTCGACTGTCAGGCTCCGGGCCCGCTCGCGGGCGCGTACGGCGCCACACAGGGCAGCGGCGCGACCCAGAAGCACGTCCATTCCATCATCCGCACGCCCAACGGCAACGACTACGGGAGGGAGCTCCTTCGACAGCACTATCTGACGTCACCTCACCACCAGTGACATGACAACTCAGCTGGTTTCTCAGTCATAAGAAGATCAGCAACCGGTGGTTTCTTGTCATAGCGAGGGCCGCATCCGCCGTGAGGGGGTGCGGCCCTCGTGCGCTCGGACGGGCTCGGGCGCGTTCGGGCGCGTTCGGACGCGTTCGGACGCGGTCCCGCGCCGGTCATTACAGCGGTTCCGCGCCAGGCGATTACGGCAATCCCGTGCCAGGCGTTTACAGCAGTGCTGCGCCGGACGTTTACAGCGGTTCTGGTGCGCGCTAATTTCCGAATGAGGTGGGAGCGCTCCCATCATGCGGACCGGAACCCGCCCGGAGTGGCTCCCACCTCACCCAGGTCTCTCCCGGCATCGAGTGAAGGGCCTATCCGTCATGCCTGAAACTGTCATGAACGCGACAACACCCCGATTATCGCTACCCGCACGCCTCCTGCGACCCTCACGCCGCAGAGCCTTCCTCCTGGTCCTGCTCGCCCTTCTCACCGCCCTCCCGGCCCTCGGCCTGGTCGTCACGTCCGGCGAGAAGGCGGCAGCCCACGGCACCCCCATGAAGCCCGCCAGCCGTACCTTCCTGTGCTGGCAGGACGGGCTGACCGATACCGGTGAGATCAAACCCGTGAACCCGGCCTGCAAGGCGGCCCAGCAGGTGAGCGGCACCACGCCGTTCTACAACTGGTTCTCGGTGCTCCGCTCGGACGGTGCGGGCCGCACCCGCGGCTTCGTCCCCGACGGCGAGCTGTGCAGCGGCGGCAACACCAACTTCACCGGCTTCAACCAGACACGCGGCGACTGGCCGCTCACCCACCTCACCTCGGGTGCGACCGTCGACTTCTCGTACAACGCGTGGGCCGCGCACCCGGGTTGGTTCTACGTCTACATCACCAAGGACGGCTTCGACCCGACGAAGACGCTCACCTGGAACGACATGGAGGAGCAGCCGTTCCTCACGGTCGACCACCCGCCGCTCAACGGCAGCCCGGGCACGGTCGAGGCCAACTACTCCTGGACGGGCACGCTTCCCGCGAACAAGTCGGGCCGCCATCTCGTCTACGTGGTCTGGCAGCGCTCGGACAGTGCGGAGACCTTCTACTCCTGCTCGGACGTCGTCTTCGACGGCGGCAACGGTGAAGTGACGGGTATTCACGACCCGGGCAACCCCACCGAGCCCCCGCCCGGCGCCTGCTCCGCGAGTCGTCGTACGACCAACAGCTGGAGCGGCGGCTACCAGTCAGAGGTGACTGTCACCAACACCGGTGACGTGCCCATGCTCGGCTGGATGGTCGACTGGACACTGCCCGGCGGCCAGTCCGTCGCGAGCCTGTGGAGCGGCAACGCGACATACAACGGCCAGGCGGTGATGGTGCACAACGCCGACTGGAACGGGGAGTTGGACCCAGGCGAGAGCACGACGTTCGGGTACGTCGTCCAGGGCTCCGGCGGTGATCCGTCAACCACGCTTCCCTGCCGGGTCGGTTGACAGGCTCGGGGCGGACCGGGTGGGTGGTACGGGACTCACCCGGTCCGCGAGCCCGGACGGGCCGGAGGGGTGGGCCCGGTCCGGGATGGTGCGTGGCTTCTCAGGAGACCAGGGCGTGCGACAACGTTGTCCAACGGCACATGACTCTACCGCCTCAACGGACAACGATGCCAACCCAGTTCACTCGGTGCGGACGGTGTGCCGCACCAAGTGAACGAAGTCGACCCGGTTCACTTGGTGCGGGCGGTGTGCCGCGTCTCAGGCCAGTAGTTCCACCTCCGCGAGCGTCGCCTCGCCGTCGAGGACCAGGCGGTAGTGCGCGTACGAGCCCGGATGGGCAACCGAGAACGCTCGGGTCTGCTTGTCCCAGGGGAAGGACTCGCCGGAGCGCTGATCCAGGTCGGTCCACGTGTCGCCGTCCGACGAGCCCTGGAGGACCCAGCCGGTAGGAGCCCTGGTGTGATCCGACGACGACGTCAGGGTGTACTGAACGCCCTTGGTCCTAGTGGTCGTCGGCAGCTCCACCGACGTGACGCTCGCGTCCGTCGCCGACGTGTTGTCGAAGAGCGCGCCCTCACCCCTGAGAGCGTCCGCGCGCGGCGCGGGCACCTTGTCGTCCTGGGTGATCGACACGGGCGCCGCGTTCTTCCCGGTGCCCCATGAGGACGGCTTCGGTCCCATGTCGAACTCCAGGACTCCACCCTTGGCGATGAGCGAGTGCGGGAGCGAAGTCGACGTCCACGTCTTGCCATTGACCTTCAGGCCCTGCACGTACACGTTCTTCGCGCTGTTCTTCGGCGCCCTGACGACCAGGTCCTTGCCGTTCTCGAGATGGACCGTCGCCTTGGTGAACAGGGGGGAGCCGATGGCGTATTCGCCGCTGCCCATCACCAGCGGGTAGAAGCCGAGCGAGGAGAAGAGGTACCAGGCCGACTGCTCGCCGTTGTCCTCGTCGCCGTGATAGCCCTGCCCGATCTCGCTGCCGGTGTACAGACGGGACAGCACCTCGCGCACATTCTTCTGGGCCTTCCAGGGCTGACCCGCCGCGTCGTACATGTAATTCACGTGGTGGGCCACCTGGTTGGAATGCCCGTACATGCCCATCCGTACGTCACGGGCCTCGGTCATCTCATGGATGACGCCGCCGTACGAGCCCACGAAGTCCGGCGAGGCCGTCTCGGGCGTGGCGAAGTACGTGTCGAGCTTCTCCGCCAGCCCGCTCCGGCCGCCATACAGGTTGGCGAGACCACGCGAGTCCTGCGGCGCGGTGAAGGCGTATCCCCACCCGTTCGTCTCGGTGTAGTCGTACCCCCACACGCGCGGGTCGTACGTCGACGAATCGACCCGCCAGTCGCCCGTCGCGTCCCGGCCCTGGAAGAAGCCGGCCTTCGAGTCGAAGAGATTGACGTAGTCCTGCGCCCGGTCGAGGAAGTACGCGGCCTCCTCCTTGTAATGCTTCTCGCCGGTCTTCTTGTAGAGGGCCTGGCCCATCTTCGCGATGCCGTAGTCGTTGAGGTAGCCCTCCAGCGCCCACGACAGGCCCTCGTGCGTGTCGGTGCTCGTGTAGCCGAGGAAGGGGGAGGTCGCCATGCCCTTGCGGCCCACGCCGGACGCCGGCGGGACGACCGTCGCGTTCTTCAGTGCCGCGTCGTAGGCCGCCTGAGCGTCGAAGTCGACACCCTTCACGTACGCGTCCGCGAACGCCACGTCCGACGACGTGCCCGTCATCAGGTCCGCGTACCCGGGCGAGGACCAGCGGGAGGTCCAGCCGCCGTCCTTGTACTGCTGCACGAACCCATCGACCATCTCCCCCGCCTGAGCAGGTGTCAGGAGGGAGTACGCCGGCCAGGTCGTCCGATAGGTGTCCCAGAAGCCGTTGTTGACGTACACCTTGCCGTCCACGATCTTCGCCCCGGTGTGCGTCGGGGTGTCCGGGCCCGGCATCGGCGAGAACGGCGACGCGTACTGATACTTCGAACCGACCTTCTCGAAGCCCGAGTTGGGGTACAGGTACAGCCGGTACAAGCTGGAGTACAGCGTGGTCAGCTGGTCCGGCGTCGCGCCCTCGACCTCGACCTTGCCCAGGATCCTGTCCCACTGCTGCTGGGCACGGGCTTTGACCGTCCCGAAGGACGTTCCGTCGGGGATCTCCTGGCGCAGGTTGTCCTTGGCCTGGTCGATGCTGATGAGCGAGGTCGCCAGACGCAGCGTGACCGTACGGTCCTCGCCCGCGTCGAAGCGCAGATAGCCCTTGACCCCGCTGGACGAGCTGTCCGTCACCGGCGCATCGAACACCCCGTACACGAACAGCCGGGTCGCTCCCGTCGACAGCCCCGACTTCACGTCGGAATAGCCGGTGAAGGTCCCGGTCGCCTTGTCGAGGGTCAGCCCCGCCTGGTCCGTCACGTTGTCGAAGAGCACGCTCGCGTCGTCACCGGGATAGGTGAAGCGCAGGGCCGCCGCGTGGTCCGTCGGCGTCAACTCCGCCTTCAGCCCGTTCTCGAAGGTCACCCCGTAGTAGTACGGCCGTGCGGTCTCGTTCTCGTGCCGGAAGGCCAGCGCCCGTGCCGCCCGGCCGGTGTCCGGGGTCCCGGAGACGGCCGACGGCATCACCTGGAAGGTCTGCCGGTCGCCCATCCAGGGGCTCGGCTCATGGCTCGCGCTGAACGCCTGGATGGTGGGGAGGTTGTCCGCGTTGTTCGCACGCGCGTAGTCGTACAGCCAGCTCAGCGAACCCGCGTTGGTCACCGGCGTCCAGAAGTTGAAGCCGTGCGGGACGGCCGTCGCCGGGAAGTTGTTGCCGCGCGAGAAACCGCCGCTGGAGTTGGTGCCGCGGATGGTCGACGCGTAGTCGGACAGATGAGCCTTCGGCTTCTCGGGCGCCACGGTCTTCAGCGACACATCGTCCAGCCAGCCGCGGAACTTCGCCGGGCCCTTGGGGGAGTCGTACGCCACCAGGATCCGGTCCACCGTCTTCCCGGCCGCGACCGAACCGATCCGCGAGGCGACGCTGTTCCATTGGTTGACGTAGAGGACCTTGGACGCGCCCTGCCCCTGCGGCGTCAGCGCGAACCCGTGCTGGTCCAGGGCCTTGAGGTCACTCAGATAGGTGCCGTCCGTGAACACCAGGTCCACGGCCACGTTCGAGGCGGCGTAGTCCAGATCGCCGTCCGCCATCGACGGGAAGATCTTGTACGACAGCTCCGTGTTCCGCCCGACGGCCACGTTCACGTCGAAGACCTTGTTGTACGAGTACGCCCGGCCGTCCGCCTTGTGCGTACCGGCGTACCGCAGGGCCCGAGTGCCGGTGAAGCCCGCGCCCGCCTTGGCCGTCGGGGAGCCGCTCGGACCGCGGTCCACCAGCGAGAGCATGTCCTTGGGCGCCGGGTCCTCGCTGCCGCCCGTGGAGAACTGGACATCGGCGAGCTGGAGGATGTCGCCGCCGTTGTTCTTGGTGATGTCGAGCCGGAAGTGCTGGTACTCGGCGGGGCTCGTGATGTCGTAGGACTTCGTCTGGAACCGCTCACCGAAGGACTCGCCGGTGCGCGTGTCGAGGTTCTTCCAGTCCTTGCCGTCCGTGGAGCCCTGCAGGGTCCAGTCCTGGGGGTCGCGCTCGTCGTGGTCGTTGGCCGAGGTCAGCGCGTACGTGACCACCTTGACCGGAGCGCTCAGGTCGAACTCCGCCCAGCCGGTGGGCTCGAAGACCAGCCACTTGGTGCTCGGCTCGAGGTCGGCGAGGTTCTCCTTCACCTCGCCCCCGCCCGTGTTCTCGCCACTGGCGCGGACATCGGTGACCTGGTCGGTCACATTGCCGGGGATGCCGGTGCTGTAGCTGCCGTCGACGCCGGAGGCTCGGGGCGTTCCATCGGCGGACGTGTCGACCGTGTTCAGCCAGTCCGGTGCGGGATTGCCCGATTCGAACGAGGAGGCGAACTCCCGGTCGGTGACCGCCGCTCGGGCGGGAAGGGCGACCGCCGCGCCCTGCGAGGCGGCCAGCAGGGCAAGAACGGCCACTCCGAGGACGCCTGAGAATCCTCGTCCGTGCCGAGTCGATGAACTCCGTCTGTACCGAGCTCCATGCTGCACGCGCAAGAACCCTCCCCTTTTTCTGTGGCTCGGTTCGCCTCCGGGGCGCTTGTGCCGGTGTCGAGAGCGCGGCGCCGTATCCCGCCTACAGCCCTTACAACCCGTATCAGTCGTACGAGCAGCGGGCGCTCGGAGGAGCAGAGCCCGCCCTCGACCTTCTCGGTGAAGCTGCACCGGGGGTGGAAGCGGCAGCCCGACGGCGGGTTCAGC
>NZ_JBEZLR010000113.1:0-31487 GCF_040652275.1 Streptomyces sp. NPDC048275 | reverse complement strand
TCGCGATGGCTCCGCCATCACTCCCTCCTCCGCCTTGCAGCTGCACGCACCAGACCCCGCTCCTTCTCCCACCCTCCCATTGCCGGTCGGTCTAAGCCGCAGGAGCTGTCCCGCCGTTGGTGTCGTCGTCCTCCGGGAGTTTGCAGACGCGCTCCAGGAAGAAGGCGGCCGCTATGACGCCGATGCCGGCCAGGACGGAGAAGCCGGCGTAGATGGCCTGGTCACGGCGGGCTGGGATGTCCAGGGATTCGAGCAGGAACACGCCCGTGCCGCCGTACATGCCCGCCACCAGGGCGGCGACCAGGGCGCTCGCCTGGCCGAAGACGACCGCGCGGGCCGCCATCAGCGGGTCGACGCCCTTGGCGCCGGGGCGGCGCTCACGCTGGGCCTTGAGGCGGGCGCGCAGTGAGAGCGCCGTCGCGAGGAGGACAGCGGCGATCAGGGCCAGCACGATGGGAGCGGCGAGGGGGACCCGGGGGAGTGTGCCCACCGCGTTCCACAGGCGGGCGCCCGCCCAGGACAGCACACCGGCCACGACGAACACGACGGCCAGCGTCCTGATGCGCAGCTCTTTCACTCAGTTCCCCTCGGGATCGCGTGTGGCGGCCCACAACAGGGCTCTTCCCTGCGGACGGTCGTCCGGCCACTGGTCGCCTTGACCTTAACGACTACTCGGGCAGCCTGAGTTCCAGGTCGGCACGGGGTGCGACTCCGTGCAGGGCGACATCGGCGAGGAGCTGGGCCACGGGGCCGCGGCCGGGCAACTGTGCCTCGGGCTCCACGTCGAGCCAGGGGGCGAGGACGAAGGCCCGCTCGTGGGCGCGCGGGTGAGGGAGGGTCAGCACCGGGTCGTCGGAGATGACATCGGCGTACGCCACGATGTCCACGTCGATCGTGCGGGGGCCCCAGCGCTCGTCGCGTACGCGGTGGAAGGCCTCTTCGACCGCGTGTGCGCGCTCCAGGAGCGAGGACGGGGGGAGGGTGGTCCTGAGGACCACGACCGCGTTGAAGTACGTCGGCTGACTGCCCGGTTCGACGCCCCACGGCTCCGTCTCGTAGACGGGGGAGACCGCCTTGATGCGGACGCCAGGGGTGTCCTCCAGGGCGTCGATGGCTCCTTGGAGGGTCTCCAGGCGGTTGCCCAGGTTCGAGCCGAGGGAGATCACCGCGCGCTTGGGGTTCTGCAAAGTCGTGTCGGCGGCGTCCACCCGCTCCACCACGGAGGCGGGCACCGGCTGTACGGTCGGGTCGCTCTGACCCTCGGTGAAGAAGGCGGTCATACTCGGCTCCGGGTGATGGTGACGGTGACGTCGTCGAAGGGGACCGTGATCGGCGCGTCCGGTTTGTGGACGCAGACCTCGACCTCCTGTACCCCGTCGTGCTTCAGGCAGGCCTGGGCGATGCGCTCGGCGAGTGTCTCGATGAGGTCGACGGGCTCTCCCTCGACGACGGCCACGACCTCCTCCGCCACGATGCCGTAGTGCACGGTCTTCGTCAGGTCGTCGTCGGCCGCGGCCGGCCGGGTGTCCAGGCCCAGCGACAGGTCCACGATGAAGGTCTGGCCCTCTTCGCGTTCCTTCTGGAAGACACCGTGGTGCCCACGGGCCTTGAGGCCGCGCAGCGCGACACGATCCACGCGAATCACTCCTGCAATCGTCGGACAGTGCTTTCCGGGCTGTATCCCATGGCGGCTTCGCCGTGGGATACAGACCCCGAGCCGTCATGAACCGGTTGCGGTCGGCTCATCGGCCTCGGACGAATCTACCTGCGGCCACTGACAAAGCTCGCCTGTGGGCGCGCGCGCCCACCTGATGGTCATCAGGCTTCATCGGGCGTTTCCCCTGGGGAATACGGCGGCTCATGGGTTGGTAGCCGCCCATACCCGGCAGTAGGTGATTCCAACCACTCCTCAACCGGCCGTGTCCTCATCCTCCTCCTCGCCGGATTCGGCGAGGACGGGGGAGGCGTGGTGCGACCAGAGCTTCCAGCCGTCGACCGTGCGCCGGAACACGTTGGTGGCGACGACCAGCTGGCCGACGAGCGGGCCCAGCTCGTCGCTGTCGTCCGGTGCGGGGCCGCCGCTGAGGATGTTCTCGGTGCAGGTCACCAACGCGGTGTCACCGGTGACGGACACATGCACGTCGGTGAGGAAGAACTGGATGTACTCGGTGTTCGCCATGATCAGCGCGTACGAGCGCAGGACCTCGCCGCGGCCGCTGAGGACCGGCCAGCCGGGGTGGACGCAGGAGATCATCGCGCCGTCCCCCTCGATGTCGTCGTCGGCGGTGTCCAGCGGGGCCAGCCAGAGCGACGACAGCTCTTCGAAGTCTCCCCGTTCCAGTGCCTCGTAGAAGGCGGTGTTGGCCAGTTCGACCTGCTCGACGTCGGTGCGGGGTGCGCTCACAGGGCTCCCTCTACGGCCCGGGCGACTCGTACGGCGTCGGCGGTGGCCCGTACCTCGTGGACCCGGACCGCCCACGCGCCCTGGTGCGCGGCGAGCGCGGAGACGGCGGCGGTGGCGGCGTCCCGCTCGCGCGCGGGCGGCGGGGCGCCTTCCGGGCCCGCCAGGACGTGGCCCAGGAACCTCTTGCGGGACGCGGCGACGAGCAGCGGATGGCCGAGGCCGCGCAGCCGGTCAAGGTGGGCCAGCAGCGTCAGGTCGTGTTCCGAGTCCTTGGAGAAGCCGAGGCCCGGGTCGACGACGATCCGGTCGGCGGCGATGCCGCCCGCCAGAACGGCCTCCACGCGTGCGTGCAGCTCGTCGACGACTTCGGAGACGACGTCCTCGTACGTCCCCCGCACGTTGCCGCCCTCCAGGAAGCCGCGCCAGTGCATGACCACGAAGGGGGCGCCGGCCGCGGCGACGGTCGGGATCATGGCGGGGTCGGAGAGGCCGCCGCTGACGTCGTTGACGAGGGCGGCGCCCGCGGCGAGCGACTGTTCGGCGACGGACGCGCGCATGGTGTCCACGGAGATGGTGACGCCCTCGGAGGCGAGGCCGCGGACCACCGGGATGACGCGCTTGAGCTCTTCTTCCTCGTCCACGCGGGTGGCGCCGGGGCGGGTGGACTCCCCGCCGACGTCCACGAGGTCGGCGCCCTCGGTGACCAGGCTCAGGCCGTGCTTGATGGCGGCCGTCGTGTCGAACCAGCGGCCGCCGTCGGAGAAGGAGTCCGGGGTTACGTTGACGACTCCCATGACCGCGCAGCGGTCCCATGTCGGCAGTCCGGCGACTTGGCCGCGGATGCGCCCGCGCTCGATGCTCATATGTCCAGCCTAGGCCGCTTCGAGGCCGTGCTTTCCCGCCGCCCACCGGTATCGGTCCGTCCGGTGGTCCCCTCGAACCGCCGAAGCCCGCGCGGCGGGGCTACGCCGCGCTGACCCCGCGCTCCGTGACCCTGTGCGGACAAGGGCGGGGAGCCGGTGTGCGGCGGCGCAGCGGGCGCGGGAGTGCCAGGTTCACGAAGCCCTCCGCCTGGAGGGCGGCGAAGCCGATGCGCGGGAGGCCGGGGGAGGAGCCGTGGACGACGAAGCGGGGTTCCCGGCGGGGGCTGAACTTCGCGTCGAACTTGTACAGGGACTCGATCGGGAACCAGCGGGAGAGGAAGACCAGCAGGCCCCGCCAGGCGCGCAGCACCGGGCCCGCGCCGATCTTCTCGCCGCGCGCCGGCGCCGAGCGGAACATCGCGAAGTCGAGCGAGATCCGCTCGATGCCGAGGTCGCCGTGCAGGCCGGGGATCTCGTCGGCCTTGTGGGCGGTGGCGATCGGACAGTCCCCGTCGGAGGGGTCGCCGATGCGGCCGAGGGCCATGGAGAAGCCGCGCTCGGTGTCGGTGCCGCGCCGGTCGTCCGCGGCGCGCCGTATCCGGTCCGGCTCACCCTCGCCGAGGTCACGGATGCGTCGTACCCGGGTCTGGTAACCGGCACGTTCGATGCGTTTCACCATCTGGCGAACATTCCGCATCGAGCGCCCGGCCAGGGAGAAATCCGCGGCGTCCACCACCGCCTCGTCGCCCGGTTCGTGGGCGTCGAGCCCGGTCTCGCGGGTCCACACCTCGCCGCCCGTCTTGGAGCAGCCCATGACGGCGGGGGTCCAGGAGTGGGCCTTCGCCTCGTCCATGAAGCGTTCCATGGCGCCGGGCCAGGCCTCGACATCGCCGATGGGATCGCCGCTGGCGAGCATCACACCGCAGACCACGCGGTAGGTGACGGCCGCTTTGCCGCTGGGCGAGAAGACGACGGCCTTGTCGCGGCGCAGTGCGAAGTGGCCGAGCGAGTCGCGGGCGCCGTGCTTGGCCAGGAGGGCGCGCAGCCGGGTCTCGTCGTCCTGAGTGAGGCGTGCGGCGGGGTGTTCGGGGCGGAAGGCCAGGTAGGCCGTTGTGACGGAGGTCAGCAGGCCGAGCGCGCCGAGGGAGGAGGCGACCGTCCAGGACGTGGGTTCGGTGTAGTCGACGGGACCTTCGAAGCCGAACATGCCGTACAGGACGTGTGTGATGCGGTCGGCCAGGCTCGGGTCGCCGATCATCCGGTTCTCGTTGGCGCTGACGATGACGAGTCCGAGGACGAGGGAACAGGCACCCATGAGAACGAAGTTGGCGAGCGCGCGCCAGCGGCTGCGTGGATCGGGCAGGGCCTCGAACTCCCTTTGGTGACGCAGCAGCGGCGCGAGCAGCGCGAGGGAGATGACGGTGCCGATGACCGAGTGACGGTACGCGAACTGCGCGACGGCACCGGCCGGCAGCAGGACGACGGCGGCACGCCACGCCCGGTGCTTGCGGCGGCGCAACCCGTGAGCCAGGAGCAGCAGCAGCACACCCACGCCGAGCGACAGCGCCGCGGCGAACTGGCCGAGGGCGCCGGGCAGGACCTCGGCGACGGCGTGCACACGATTGTGCCGGAAGTGCGGGAAGACGCCGGCGGCGATGTCCAGGAGCCCTACGAGTGCGCAGGCCCCGGCGACGAGGGTGGGTACGGCCTCCGGGCGCGGACCGCGGACCAGGCGCCGTGTCCTGCCGGGGCGGCCTGGAATCGCGCCCGGCATATCCGCATCCATCCTGACAGACATCGCATCCCGTGGTTCTGCGAGAGACCTCGAATCCGGTGCCAATCCGGCATCCGGCGATATTGCGCCCTCTAGGACGGTGTCTTGGGGGGCCAGGTTCACTCCCCACCGGAAAGCCGTTTCAAAAGAGGGGGGAAGTCCGGGGCAAGTCCTTGCGAAGGATGCGAAGGAGGGGAACGGGCGAGGCTGGGGAACCGATCAAGGAGCAGTGCGCCCTTGGGGGTGCCCGGGGCGGTGCGAAGGCTTCGGGGTGGCTGTGTTTTTACCGTGCGGGGCACCAAGATTCGCCTACGCGCGGTAAGTTTCTGGCCATGCCACGTGGACGTCACCGCCATTCCCCGCCTCTGCACAGGCTGCTGCCTCCGTCGGCGATCGCAGGCGTCTCGCTCGTCTGCGCCGTGGGGCCCTGGCTGTTCACAGAGCCACTGGTGCTCCGCACGCTGGCCGCGGGTGCCGCGGTGACGGCCGTGGCGGGCGGGTTCGTCATGCGCCGTTGGGACACGGCGGCGGGCAAGCGTGTCGCGGACCTCACGCGCGCGCGTGCGAGCGACGAGTGGCGCCACGAGGAGCGCGTCGCCGAACTGGAGACCGACCTCGACGAGTCGCGTGAGCTGCGCACCAAGCTCGAGCACAAGCTGCGCGCGAAGCGGGCGGAGTTGGCGGGTCTGCGCAACGAACACGCGGCGCTGCTGCGGCGGTACGCCACGGCGGAGACGGAGCGGGCGACCGCTCTGGAGGGACGTCGGCTGCTTGCGATAGAGACGACGGCGCCCGCTCGTGCGCTGCCCGCCGCCTCGACGGCTGCGGCGGAGTCCGTGGAGCCGGCGGCTACCCCCGAAACGCCCGAAAACGTGGCCGCGGCGAGCGAAGACCCGAGCGAGGAAGCGGCGGTCGAGACGGAGGGCGCCGAGGCGGAGGCCACCGAGGCGGAGGCCACCGAGGCGGAGGCCACCGAGATGGAGGCCACGGAAGCGGAGGCCACGGAAGCGGAGGCCGCCGATGAGTCCGACGACGAGTCCACGGATGCGCCCGCGTCTCCCGCAACTCCCGCGTCTCCCGAGGTCTTCTCGCCGACCGGGTCGTCGCTCTTCCTGCGGGCCAACGCGGCGCTGAGCCGGATCGCGAGCGGCGCCGCGGGCGCCGAAGCCGAAGTCGAAGCCGAAACCGCTTCGGACTCCGACCCTGACCCTGATCCCGAGCCCGAGTCCCGCTCCGTACCCGAGAACGACGACGCCTCCGAGGCAGTCCAGGGCGAGCTGACGAAGGGCGAGACCTCGACGGACGGTTCCGCGTACAGCGGGTCCGTGACGGGCGAGTCCGCGAACGGGGAGCCCGCGCAGGGCGTTTCCCCTGAGACGGGCCCGTCGGCGGACGCCGCCGCGGAGGAGGACGAGGCGCAGGGGAAGCCCGAGGCGGTCGACGAGCATGAGCGCTCGGCCGCCGTGCCCGCGTCCGTGTCGGCGCAGCCCGCCGGGGCGTCCCCCTCTGTGGTGCCGGTGACGCCCGTGAAGCCCGTGAAGCCTGTGAAGTCCGCCAAGCCCTCCCGTCCCTCCGGGCACTTCGCCGTGCCGACCGCGGTGGCCGTCGCGCCGGCCGCGCCCGTACGTCGCCCGTCGGTCGAGGGTGGGTTCGACTTCTTCGGTACGCAGAAGGAGACGTCGTCCGACGCGCTGGACTCCGTACAGAACGAGGACCTCGCGGACGTGGTCGGCCAGGAGGCGCTCGCTCTGCACAAGGCCGACGCCGAGTTCGGTTTCAAGCCCGCGGACGAGGAATATCGCGGCGTCGGTCAGGTCATCGACCTGACCGCGCACGACGAGACCGAGCAGATCGACCTGGTGGAGCTGCGGAGCGCGGCTTCCTGAACGCGCCGGTACCACCGGACAGTTCGCGCACGGACCGACCCACGGATTACTTGGGGGCAGTGGCACCAGCCACTGCCCCCTGGGGCCTGTCCGGCGGATCATGCCGCAGACGCGGGGCCTGGTGCGCCCACCTGCGGCGTTGTCGTCGGTTGCCGACGCTCCGCGTCGACGCCCTCCTCCGCCTTGCAGTTGGACGCACCAGGCCCCGCTCACCGGCGCTGATCAGGCTCCGTTGATTTCCTGCGACCTGTTCCGCCGGACAGGCCCAAGTCCGTCACACCATCCACCGATCCGGCAGCGCCTCCCGCCGCCCCGTCCGCGACCGGTCGGACTGCGACTGAAGCAGTTCCGCCGCCTCCGAGGCGTCCCGCAGCCGCGCCGTCACCGTCTTGTTCGCCCCCGTGTCCACATGGACGTCGGCGACCCGCCTGAGGCGTTTCCAGGGCCCTTGTGTCAGCCGTACGCTCTGGACCTTCGCGTGCGGCACGAGCGAGAGGCTGCGGCGCAGCAGCCCGTGCCGTGCCACGAAGACGGTGTCGGTGACGGCGAGCCCGTACCCCCGCCACCAGAACGGCACGCACCACCCCGCCCGGCGCGGCGGCCGCGACAGCGCGGCGGGCACCGTCGCTCCCGGCAGCACCCTCGTGATCACCGACTCGGCGACCGCGCGCGGAGCGACGGGCACGAGGACGGAGTTCGAGGACCCCGCGACGTCCAGCTCGACCCGTACCCACCCGCGCCGCCGCCACAGCAGCGGCTCGACGATCCGTACGGTCTGCACGCGTCCGGGCGGCACCGTCTCGTGCGTACGGTCGAGGAGCCCGCGGTCGATGCGCAGTCCGTCCGGGGACTCGCCCACCGTCCAGTCGTACTCGCCGACGAACCGCCCCACGCTGCTCGCACCCGCCGCGCCGAGCAGTGGCAGAGCGGTCGCGAGGACCGTCCACACGCTGTGGGTGGCGAACCACAACACCGGGGGTACGACGAGCGCGGCGGCCAGGGAGCCCCAGGTGGCGCCGGTCAGCACCAGGGAGACGGCCAGCACGCCCGCCGGAACGTGCACCAGCTGCCGTACCGGCGCCTCGCCGACCTCGTGCGCCGTCTCGGGGGCGAAACCGGCGGCGCGGGCGAGGAGTTCGGCCCGCAGAACGCGCGCCTCGTCCTCGCCGAGGAAGGCGAGTTCGTCCTTCTTGTCCGTCCCGATGACGTCGAGTTTGAGCTTGGTGACGCCCGCGACGCGGGCCAGCAGCGGCTGGGTGACGTCGACGGCCTGGAGCCGGTCGAGCCGGATGTGCGCGGTGCGCCGGAAGACCAGGCCGGTACGGATGCGCAGTTCGGTCTCGGTCACCGCGAAGTGCGTGAACCACCAGCTCAGAAAGCCGTAGAGGGCGGCCGCCGGGACGATCACGGCGAGCCCGACGAGCAGCGCGGTCGTGGTGAGTCTGGTCAGCTGCTCCTGTGCCTGGTTGGGGTCGTGCACGGCCCATCCGGCGACCACGGCGACGGGCGCCCAGGCGCGCCGGAACGGCGTCACGGGGTGCAGCCGCCGCTCGACCAGCAGCTTCGCCTCCGATACGGCGTTCTCGGCGCCGGGCGTCGTCACAGCCCCGCCGATCGGGCCTCGCCCAGCTCGGTCAGCCGGTCGCGGAGCCGCTCTGCCTCGGCCGGGTCCAGGCCCGGAATGCACGCGTCCGTCGCCGCGGCGGCCGTGTGCAGCTGCACGCTCGCGAGCCCGAAGTGCCGCTCGACGGGCCCGGAGGTCACCTCGACCAGCTGCATCCGTCCGTACGGCACCACGGTCTCCTCGCGGAACAGCACCCCCCGGCTGATCAGCAGGTCGTCCGCGCGCTCGGCGTACCGCCAGGAGAGCCAGTTGCGCCCCAGCATGTGCCAGCCCCACACCAGCAGGGCGAGCGGCAGCAGCGCGAAGGCCGCCCAGACGACGCCCGCGAGCAGCCCCAGCAGTAGGCCCACGCCGACCGTCAGCAGTCCCAGCCACACCACCAGCAGCAGTCGGCGCATCCGCAGCAGCCCCGGAGGCAGCCCGGTCCAGACCGGCTCCGTCGCTGTATCGCCCGCGGTTTCCGTGCTCCCCGTCTCCATGCCGCAAGGGTACGTACGAGAGACTGTCCCCATGACTCCCACGACGGAGACCATGGTCGGTATCGGCGGCGCCGCGGAGAGCACCGACATGGTGCTCAACATCGGGCCCCAGCACCCGTCCACCCACGGTGTGCTGCGGTTGAAGCTGGTTCTGGACGGCGAGCGGATCCAGCACGCGGAGCCGGTCATCGGCTATATGCACCGCGGCGCGGAGAAGCTCTTCGAGGCGCGCGACTACCGCCAGATCGTCATGCTCGCCAACCGCCACGACTGGCTCTCCGCCTTCTCCAACGAGCTGGGCGTGGTCCTCGCCGTGGAGCGGATGCTCGGCATGGAGGTCCCCGAGCGCGCGGTGTGGATGCGCACCCTGCTCGCGGAGCTCAACCGCGTCCTGAACCACCTGATGTTCCTGGGCTCGTACCCCCTGGAGCTGGGCGGGATCACCCCGATCTTCTACGCCTTCACGGAGCGCGAGGATCTTCAGCACGTCATGGAGGAGGTCTCCGGCGGGCGCATGCACTACATGTTCAACCGCGTCGGGGGCCTCAAGGAGGACCTTCCGGCCGGATGGACCACGCGCGCGCGTGGCGCCGTGACGTCGCTGCGCTCGCGGATGGGCGTGTACGACGACCTGGTGCTCGGCAACGAGATCTTCCGGGGGCGTACGCGGGGCGTGGGCGCCCTCGCGCCGGAGGCCGTGCACGCCTACGGGGTGAGCGGGCCGATCGCGCGCGCCTCCGGCGTCGATTTCGATCTGCGTCGCGATGAGCCGTACCTCGCCTACGGGCAGCTCCAGGACACCCTGAAGGTGGTCACGCGCCAGGAGGGCGACTGTCTGGCCCGCTTCGAGTGCCTCCTGGAGCAGACGCACAACGCGCTCGACCTCGCGGACGCCTGCCTCGACCGGCTTGCCGAGCTGCCGCCGGGGCCGATCAACCAGCGGCTGCCCAAGGTTTTGAAGGCGCCCGAGGGGCACACGTACGCCTGGACCGAGAACCCGCTCGGCATCAACGGTTACTACCTGGTCAGCAAGGGCGAGAAGACCCCGTACCGGCTGAAACTGCGCTCGGCCTCGTTCAACAACATCCAGGCGCTGGTCGAGCTGCTGCCGGGCACGCTGGTCGCGGACATGGTGGCGATTTTGGGGTCACTGTTCTTCGTGGTCGGGGACATCGACAAGTAGGTCGCCAAGCAGCTCCCCGAGTGGAGCGTTCGGAATTCCCACCGGCTGCAGCAGCCAGCCGAAGTCGCCCAGGCCGCCGGGTGCGGTGAGCTCCGCCGCCGCGCCGGCGCCCGCGAGGGCGCGTACGTACGCGGTGGGGTCCGTGGAGGCGAGCGTGAGTGCCGGTCGTGCGCCGCTCACGCCCAGGGCGCGCAGCGCGGTCCGCTGGGTCAGTACGCGCCCTCCGGGCAGTGTGCACGCGTCGAGCGCCACGTGCGCCGTGATGTCGCACGACCCGTCCGGCACGGGCACCGTCTCCCGGCCCGCGCGGAATCCGGTGAGCGTCCCGAAGGGCGGCCGCGTGGCGGCGAGGTGCGCGTAGTCGACGGCGACGGCGAGACCGCGCTCGAGGGTGGCGACGGCATCGGCCCAGGCGGTGTCCCTGGGGCGGCCGATTTCGGCGCGGTCCCCCTGGGAGGACAGCGGCCACCACCTCCGCAGCCACTGCGCGTCCGCCCCCTCCACGGGGTCCCCGAGGCGTTCGGCCCCGTCGTCCCCTCGTACGAGAACCCGCCTCGGTACGCCCTCGGCGTCCGCCTCGGCGACGTCCACCGGTACGTTGTCCAGCCACTCGTTGGCGAACAGCAGCCCGGTGACGCCCTTCGGGGGCTCGGCGAGCCACTCGATCCGGTGATCGAGACCGGCGGGGCGGTCGGCGCGTTCGACGGCGTACCCGCGCGCGCGGGCGGCCACTTCGGCAGGGAGCGCGGCGAGGACGGCGGTCACCAGCTCGCCGCGGCCCGCCGCCATGTCGACGAAGGTGAGCGGGGCGGGGCGGCCGAGGGCCTCGTCGAGCCGGCACAGCAGCCGGGCCACGGCCCCGGCGAACAGCGGGGACGCGTGCACCGAGGTGCGGAAGTGGCCCGAGGGGCCCTCGGGCCTGCGGTAGAACCCATGGGGCCCGTACAGCGCCTCCTCCGTCGCCTCGCGCCATCCCCGCCACTCGCCCGCCGCCGCACGTGTCACCGGGCCAGGCTAGGGCCTGTTGTTCGGGTCAGGTCGCGGGGAATCGGCGATGCCTTGTCACCGGCGTGATCCAAACGACAGGCCCCAGGGCCTGTCCCGCGTCTCCGGCATGATCCGCCGGACAGGCCCTGAGCGTCGCGAACGGGGAGAGCCTCCACCTTGGGGAGTACGAGCACCCCTCGCGGATCGGTCCTCCGGTTGACCCCTACACGCAGCGCGCTTCCCTACTCTGGGTTACGTGCAGCGCCTTTATGACTTCCTCCGCAGGTACCCGACGTGGGTCGACGCCTTCTGGGCCGCCGTCCTGCTCGGGATCACCGGCGTGAGCCTCACGAGTGTCGGCGACGGCCGGGACCACGGGCCGCTCGCCGCAGCGGTCCCGATCGCCGTCGTGTTGTGTCTGGTCGTCGCGCTGCGCCGCCGCATGCCCGAGAAGATGCTGATCCTGGCCGTCGCGGCAGGCGTCGTCCAGCTGGTCCTCGACGTCCAGGTGGTGCCCGCCGACTTCGCGATGCTGGTGATCATCTACACCGTCGCCGCGGACGGCGCCCGCTGGGCCTCCCGGCTCGCGCTGACCGGCGGCCTGTGCGCGGCGACCGTCTCGCAGATCCGCTGGCCACAGGAGAACACGAGCGGGGCGGGCATCGTCCTGATAGCGGTCTTCCAGACGGTCCCGTTCGCGCTCGCCTGGGTCCTCGGAGACTCGATCCGCACCCGCCGCGCCTACCTCGCCCAGCTCGAGGAGCGCGCCGCCCGGCTCGAGAAGGAGCGCGAGGCGCAGTCCAAGGTCGCCGTCGCCGCCGAGCGCGCCCGGATCGCCCGCGAGCTGCACGACGTGGTCGCCCACAACGTCTCGGTGATGGTCGTGCAGGCCGACGGCGCCGCGTACGTCATGGACACCGCTCCCGAGCAGGCCAGGAAGGCCCTGGAGACCATCTCGGGAACGGGCCGGCAGGCCCTCGCCGAGATGCGCCGGCTGCTCGGCGTGCTGCGCACCGGCGAGCACCAGGAGGGCGGGGAATACGTGCCGCAGCCGGACGTCGAACAGCTCGACGACCTCATCGAGCAGTGCCGCACCTCGGGCCTCCCCGTCGACTTCAAGGTCGAGGGCACCCCGCGCCCCCTCCCCAGCGGGGTGGAACTCACGGCGTACCGCATCGTGCAGGAGGCGCTCACCAACACGCGCAAGCACGGCGGCCCGAACGCGGGCGCGAGCGTGCGCCTGGTCTACTTCGACGACGGCCTCGGGCTGCTCGTCGAGGACGACGGCAAGGGCGCTCCCCACGAGCTGTACGAGGAGGGGGGCGCCGACGGCCAGGGCCACGGCCTGATCGGGATGCGGGAACGCGTCGGGATGGTCGGCGGCACCCTGGACGCGGGACCGCGGCCCGGTGGAGGCTTCCGCATCAGCGCGCTGCTGCCGCTCAAGGCCGCCCACTGACACCTGTAACGAACCCTTTTGATTGTTTGCTCTCGATTTTTGACAGAGATGGAAGAGGCCCCGATGGCGATCCGAGTCATGCTCGTCGACGACCAGGTGCTGCTGCGCACCGGCTTCCGGATGGTGCTCGCCGCTCAGCCGGACATGGAGGTCGTGGCGGAGGCGGGCGACGGTGTCGAGGCCCTCCAGGCACTGCGGTCGACGGCGGTCGACGTGGTGCTCATGGACGTACGCATGCCGAAGCTGGACGGGGTCGAGACGACCCGCCGCATCTGCTCCGATCCCAACCCGCCGAAGGTGCTGATCCTGACCACCTTCGACCTGGACGAGTACGCCTTCTCCGGGCTGAAGGCGGGCGCCTCCGGCTTCATGCTCAAGGACGTGCCGCCCGGCGAGCTGCTCGCCGCCATCCGCTCCGTGCACAGCGGCGACGCCGTGGTCGCGCCGTCCACCACCCGGCGCCTGCTCGACCGCTTCGCGCCGATGCTGCCCAGCACCGGCAAGGAGCCCCGGCACAAGGGGCTGGAGCGGCTCACCGACCGGGAGGGGGAGGTGATGGTGCTGGTCGCGCAGGGCCTGTCGAACGGGGAGATCGCGGCGCGCCTCGTGCTGTCCGAGGCGACCGTGAAGACGCATGTGGGGCGCATTCTGACGAAGTTGGGGCTGCGGGACCGGGTGCAGGTGGTGGTCCTCGCGTACGAGACGGGGCTCGTACGGGCCGGCGGGCACGGCTGACGGCGTGACCCGGGCGGGGCGGCCGCGGTGACCCCTCGGGCTCAGCGCAGCAGGCCCTCCAGGAAGTCGCTGCCCAGCCGGGCGACCACGGTGACGTCCAGCTGGTGCAGCACATACCGCCCGCGTCGACGCGTCGTGATCAGGCCCGCCTTCTTCAGCACGCCCAGATGCCGGGATATCTCGGGCGCCGTCATCCCGTGCACCTGCGCCAGCTCGCCCGTGGTGTACGCGCTGCGGGCCAGATGACGGCAGATCCGCATCCGGACCGGGTGGGACAGCGCGGTCATCCGCAGGGTCAGCTGCTCGACGGAGGGCGGGGCGGCGAGCTCGGGCGAGCTGATGGGGTAGTGCAGCACCGGCTGCCACTGATACCGGTGCAGCACCATGAGATGCGGTCGGCCGAGGCTGGTGGGCACCAGCAGCAGGCCGCCGTCCGCGGTGACCGTGCGGCCCTCGGCCAGCTTGTCGATGGTGAGCCGCCCGGCCGTCTCGTCCAGCGCCACCGCGGGGGACACCGAGGCCAGCGCCTCGGCCAGGCCCTTGTGCCGGAACAGGTCCGTCTTGTGGCGGGCGTCCGCCGCGAGCTGGTGGCGCAGCCGCGACCAGGCCTCGGCGAAGAAGGCCTCGTCGCAGTCCTCCAGGAACTGTCGCAGCCAGGCCCGCACGCTCGGCGGATCGTCCAGCAGCCGCCGGGTGAACCGCGTCTGCTGCGGACCGCGCGAGGCGGCCAGGTCCACGGCACGCCGACGCACCTCCGGGTCGGAGAGCGCGTCAGGGCCCTGCGAGTCGTACGCCAGCGCGCACGTGAACTCCAGGGCCGCGTCCACGAACTGCTGGTCCGTCAGCTTGTCCAGCAGATCCAGGTCCTCGGCGAGGGTCGTGCCCGGGAGCGTGGCCCCGCCGGGAATCCCCGCGAACGGCAGGAACAGGTCCGAGAACGTCGTCCGCCACAGAAAGTCGGCCTCGCACATCCGGTCGGCGAGATGCGGGTCGAGGCGGGCGGTCACGGCGGTCGCCCAGCCCTGCAGACCGGGGTGGTGCCCCGGCTCGGACAGCGCGTGCAGCGCCATACCGAGCTCGGCGAGCGGGGACGGCACGAAGGAGACCCGCTCCTGCCGCAGCCCGGTGACATCGATGCGCACGCTCATGACCTCATGGTGCACCCCGCCACCGACAACGCCGCCGCCGATTGACGCCGGTCGTCAATCGAGAGGACAGACGCCCCTGCGCAGGCGCAGCCTGGAAACACCGGGGCACCGCGGGCCTTCCGGATCCCATTCCTCGTCCCGAGAGGCGATCCGCCATGAGCATCACCCAGCAGTACCTCCTCGACACCTACCGGGCCCAGCAGCACGGCGAGAGCGCCCCTCCCGCGCCCGGACAGCACGACTGGCAGGTCGCCCGTGAACTGCGCGACTACCGGCGCTTCCGGGCGGTCGTGGGGGGACTCCCGGCCCACGGGCGGATACGGGAGGCCCTGGGCCGGTGGCTGCACGGGCGGCGGCCCGCCGGCTGCTGACCTTCGTCCGGAGCGGCCGTCAGCGCGACAGCCGCTCCACGAAGCCCACGAAGTCCGCGACGGCCGCCCTGACGTCGTCAGCCGTCCACTCCAGACCGGCCCCCGCCACCGTGACCTCGGTGAACGCCAGCCCCGGACCACCACGGACCCAACGCTGCGGGAAGAGACCGGTCTTCGTCTCCTCGGTGTGCAGCATCGCCGCGTCCGTGAGGACATCGGCGTCGTACGGCAGCCACACCTGGAACTGGTGGGTGTGCGGTTCCTCGGGGTGGACGCGCGCCCACGGGACCCCGGTCTGCGCGAAGCCCTCGCGCAGGGCGGCGGCGACCACGCGCGCGTGGGCCACGTATTCCGGCAGCCGGGGCAGCTCCCGCTCCAAGCCGATGAGCGCCGCGAGCGCCGTCGGGAACTGCTGGAGGATCATGCCGCCGTACCGGTGCCGCCAGGTCCTCGCCTCGTCGATCAGCGTCCTCGGGCCCGCGATCGCCGCCCCGCCGAACCCGCTGAGCGACTTGTAGAACGACACGTAGACGCTGTCCGCGAGGCCCGCGATCTCGTCGAGGGGTCGACCGAAGTGAGGGGGGCACTCCCACAGCCGCGCTCCGTCGAAGTGCACCACTGCGTCACGTTCCCGGGCGGCCTCCACGACGTCCGAGAGCTCCTCCCAGGAGGGCAGTACGAAACCGGCGTCCCTGAGCGGCAGTTCCAGCAACAGCGCCCCGAACGGCTCCTCGAAGTCCCGTATCTCGGCGGCGGTCGGCAGCCGCGGCTCGCCCGTCACCTGGACCGGACGCAGGCCGCTGATCCGACTGAACGCGTGCCGCTCATGCACCTCCGGATGGCTGAGCGCGTGCATCGCGACGGTCGCGTTCTGGGTGCGGCCCGCCCAGCAGCGCAGCGCGACCTGCTGGGCCATGGTGCCGGTGGGGAAGAAGGCGGCGGCCTCCTTGCCGAGCAGGCCCGCGACCCGCTCCTCCAAGGTCTCCACGACCCGGTCGCCGTACATGTCGACCGGCTGGTCGAGGTCGTACACGCCCTCCGCCCCGTCGTTCAGCCAGGCCAGCCGCTCGCGGACCGTCTGCTGGTAACCGGGCCGCCACAGCACCCGCTGAGCCGCCCGCAAGGCGGCAACCCGCCGCTCCCGCTTCTCCTCGGCCGTCCCTTCCACGTCCCGCCCCGCCGTCTCTTCCGCTTCTTCCGCCGCATCGCTCATCCCTGGATGATGTCGCGGGCCGCGCCGCCGCGGCACCCTGATTTCCCCACCCGGGCGACCTGCGGAAACTCACAGCCTGTGGACAACGAAAACGCCCCTCGAACCAATCGCGTTAACATGACGAGAAATCGTCCGGTACCCCGAGCGGACTGGAACGGAAGGCCGCCGTCGAGTGAGTACATTCCCCAAGCCAGACCCCAAGGACCGCCCCGCGCGACTCACCGTCGGTGTCGTCGGCGCCGGCCGCGTGGGCCCCGCCCTCGCCGCGGCCCTCCAACTCGCCGGGCACCGCCCGGTGGCCGTCTCCGGGGTCTCCGACACCTCCAGGCGCCGCGCCGCGCTACTGCTGCCCGACGTGCCGCTGGTGTCCCCGGCACAGGTCCTGGAGCGCGCCGACCTGGTGCTGCTGACCGTCCCGGACGACGCGCTGCCCGGCCTCGTCGAGGGGCTCGCCGAGACGGGAGCCGTCCGGCCCGGCCAACTGCTCGTGCACACCTCCGGGCGGTACGGCGCACGCGTGCTCGAGCCCGCGCTCAGGGCGGGCGCCCTGCCGCTCGCGCTGCACCCCGCCATGACGTTCACCGGCACCCCCGTGGACGTACAGCGGCTGGCCGGATGCTCCTTCGGGGTCACCGCGCCCGAGGAACTGCGTCTCGCCGCCGAGGCCCTGGTCATCGAGATGGGCGGCGAACCGGAGTGGATCGCCGAGGAGTCCCGCCCGCTCTACCACGCGGCGCTCGCGCTCGGCGCGAACCACCTGGTGACCCTGGTCGCCGAGTCCATGGACCTGCTGCGCTCCGCGGGCGTCGAGGCCCCCGACCGGATGCTCGGCCCCCTGCTGGGCGCCGCCCTCGACAACGCCCTCAGGTCGGGCGACGCGGCCCTCACCGGGCCCGTCGCGCGCGGGGACGCGGGCACGGTCGCCGCGCATGTCGCCGAGCTGCGCAAGCACGCCCCGCAGACCGTCGCCGGCTATCTCGCGATGGCCCGCGCGACCGCCGACCGCGCCCTCGCCCACGGACTGCTGAAACCGGAACTCGCCGAGGACCTCCTCGGGGTACTCGCCGACGGCGCCACCCTGCCCGACGACGGGAGCGACCGATGACCACCACCCTCCTGCGCACCGCCGACGAACTGCACGCGCGCGTGCGGCGCGGCCGCCGGGCCGTCGTGATGACCATGGGCGCCCTGCACGAGGGCCACGCCACGCTGATCCGCAGCGCCCGCGAGATCGCGGGCCCCGAGGGCGACGTGGTCGTCACCGTCTTCGTGAACCCGCTGCAGTTCGGCGCGGGTGAAGACCTGGACCGCTACCCGCGCACCCTGGACGCCGACCTCAAGATCGCCGAAGCGGCGGGCGCGGACGCCGTGTTCGCCCCCGCCGTGGACGAGGTCTATCCCGGCGGTGAGCCCCAGGTCCGGATCAGCGCCGGCCCCATGGGCGAGCGCCTGGAGGGAGTTGTGCGCCCCGGCCACTTCGACGGCATGCTCACCGTCGTCGGCAAGCTGCTGCACCTCACCCGGCCCGACGTGGCGCTGTACGGGCAGAAGGACGCCCAGCAACTGGCCCTGATCCGCCGCATGGCGCGCGATCTGAACTTCGGCGTGGAGATCGTCGGCGTCCCCACGGTGCGCGAGGAGGACGGGCTCGCCCTCTCCAGCCGCAACCGCTACCTCTCGACCGGGGAGCGACGCACCGCGCTCGCCCTCTCGCAGGCCCTGTTCGCCGGCCGCGACCGGCACGCCGCCCAGGAGGCGCTGCGCGCGCGTGCCCGTGAGGTGCCCGCCACGCACGCGCGTGCCGAGGCGCTCAGCGCGATCGGCGAGTCCCGCGCGGCGGCCGACGCGCACGCCGTCGCGAAGGCCGTCCCCGGCAGCCCCTCGGCCGTCCGCGCGGCCGCCCGCCTCGTCCTGGACGAGGCCGCCCGCCTCCGGCCGCCGCTGGCCCTGGACTACCTGGCGCTCGTCGATCCCTCCGACTTCACCGAGATCGCGGACGACTTCACCGGCGAGGCGGTCCTCGCCGTCGCCGCCCGGGTCGGGACGACCCGGCTGATCGACAACATCCCCCTCACCTTCGGAGCCGCCTCGTGACCGGCAAAGGCACAGGTACGCGTACCACCACCGGTACGGGCATACGGCTGCACGCGCCCGCCCCCGGATGGGCCCTCACCGCGGACGTCGTGGTCGTCGGCTCCGGCGTCGCGGGCCTGACCGCGGCCCTGCGCTGCGAGGCCGCGGGCCTGCGCACCGTCGTCGTCACCAAGGCCCGCCTCGACGACGGCTCCACGCGCTGGGCCCAGGGAGGCATCGCCGCGGCCCTCGGCGAGGGCGACACCCCCGAGCAGCACCTCGACGACACCCTGGTGGCGGGCGCGGGCCTGTGCGACGAGGAGGCCGTACGCATCCTCGTCACGGAAGGCCCCGACGCCGTACGCCGTCTCATCGCGACCGGCGCCCACTTCGACGAGTCCGCCGAGGGCGCCCTGGAACTGACCCGCGAGGGCGGCCACCACCGCCGGCGCATCGCGCACGCGGGCGGCGACGCGACCGGCGCCGAGATCTCCCGGGCGCTCGTCGAGGCGGTACGCGCGCGTGGCCTGCGTACGGTCGAGAACGCGCTCGTCCTGGACCTCCTCACGGACGCCGACGGCCGCACCGCGGGTGTGACCCTGCACGTCATGGGAGAGGGCCAGCACGACGGCGTGGGAGCCGTGCACGCCCCCGCCGTGGTCCTCGCGACCGGCGGCATGGGCCAGGTCTTCTCGGCCACCACCAACCCGTCGGTCTCCACGGGGGACGGCGTGGCGCTCGCCCTGCGCGCCGGGGCCGAGGTCTCCGACCTCGAATTCGTCCAGTTCCACCCGACCGTGCTGTTCCTCGGCCCGGACGCGGAAGGCCAGCAGCCCCTGGTCTCCGAGGCGGTACGCGGCGAGGGCGCCCACCTGGTCGACGCGGACGGCGTGCGCTTCATGACCGGACAGCACGAGCTGGCCGAACTGGCACCCCGGGACATCGTCGCCAAGGGCATCATGCGGCGCATGCAGGAGCAGGACGCCGAGCACATGTTCCTCGACGCCCGGCACTTCGGCGCCGACATGTGGGAGCACCGCTTCCCGACCATCCTCGCCGCCTGCCGCGCCCACGGCATCGACCCGGTGACCGAACCCGTCCCGGTCGCCCCGGCCGCCCACTACGCCTCCGGAGGCGTCCGCACGGACGCCCGGGGCCGCACCACGGTGCCGGGCCTGTACGCCTGCGGCGAGGTCGCCTGCACCGGCGTCCACGGCGCCAACCGGCTCGCCTCCAACTCCCTCCTGGAGGGCCTGGTCTACGCCGAGCGCATCGCCGCCGACATCACCGAGAGCCGATCCGAAAACGGCCTCCACGCGCGCGTGCCGCAGCCGGTCCCGCACCCCGAGAAGCCCGCGCACCCGCTGCTCGCCCCCGAGGACCGGTTCGCGATCCAGCGGATCATGACGGACGGGGCGGGCGTCCTGAGGTCGGCCCAGTCCCTTGCGGCGGCGGCCGACCGCCTCCAGCGGCTGCACGCGGACGCACGCGACGCCCTCGACGAGAACGGCAAGACGTCCGAGCCCGGCGTCGACACCTGGGAGGCCACCAACCTCCTGTGCGTGGCGCGGGTCCTGGTCGCCGCCGCCCGCCTGCGCGAGGAGACCCGCGGCTGCCACTGGCGCGAGGACCACGCCGACCGCGACGACACCGACTGGCGCCGCCACATCGTCGTACGACTGAATCCGGACCGCACGCTCGCCGTACACACCACCGATACCGCAGACTTCCCCCCGACCCTCCCGCAGCGCCTTCAGGAGCAGTGACAGCAGTGAGCACCCCCGACCTTCCCCTCGCCCAGAGCGGCGGCTGCGGCGACGGCTGCGGCTGCGGCGCCGAATCGGACGAGACGTACATGGAGTGCGGCCTCGACCCGGCACTCGCCCAGCTCCTCGCCGACGCCGGGCTCGACCCGCTGGAGGTCGAGGACATCGCGAACGTCGCCATCCAGGAGGACCTCGACAACGGCGTGGACGTGACGACCGTCGCGACCATCCCCGAGGACGCCGTCTCCACCGCCGACTTCATCGCCCGCGACGCGGGCGTGGTCGCGGGACTGCGGGTGGCGGAGGCGATCGTCTCCGTGGTCTGCGCCGACGAGTTCGAGGTGGAGCGGCACGTCGAGGACGGCGACCGGGTCGAGGCGGGCCAGAAGCTCCTCAGTGTCACCACCCGCACCCGTGACCTCCTCACGGCCGAGCGCAGCGCGCTGAACCTCCTGTGCCGTCTGTCCGGCATCGCGACCGCCACGCGCGCGTGGGCGGACGCCCTGGAGGGCACGAAGGCCCGCGTGCGCGACACCCGCAAGACGACGCCCGGTCTGCGCGCCATGGAGAAGTTCGCCGTGCGCATGGGCGGCGGCGTCAACCACCGCATGTCGCTCTCGGACGCGGCACTGGTCAAGGACAACCACGTGGTCGCCGCGGGCGGCGTGGCACAGGCCTTCAAGGCCGTCCGCGAGGCTTTCCCGGAGGTGCCGATCGAGGTCGAGGTCGACACCCTGCACCAGCTGCGCGAGGTCGTGGACGCGGGCGCCGACCTCATCCTGCTGGACAACTTCACGCCCGTGGAGTGCGAGGAGGCCGTGGGCCTCGTCGCCGGCCGCGCGCTCCTGGAGGCGTCGGGCCGCCTCACCCTGGGCAACGCCGAGGAGTACGCCAGGACGGGCGTCGACTTCCTGGCGGTGGGCGCCCTCACGCACTCCTCGCCGATCCTGGACATCGGCCTCGACCTGCGCGAGGCGTCGACGGACGAGACATCGACGGACGAGACGGAGTAGGGCGGATGCTGCTCACCATCGACGTCGGCAACACCCACACCGTCCTCGGTCTCTTCGACGGCGAGGAGATCGTCGAGCACTGGCGCATCTCCACGGACGCCCGCCGCACGGCAGACGAGCTCGCCGTGCTCCTCCAGGGCCTGATGGGCATGCACCCGCTGCTCGGAGAGGAGCTGGGCGACGGCATCGACGGCATCGCGATCTGCGCCACCGTCCCGTCCGTGCTGCACGAACTGCGCGAGGTGACCCGCCGCTACTACGGCGACGTTCCCTCCGTCCTCGTCGAGCCCGGCGTCAAGACCGGCGTGCCGATCCTCACCGACAACCCCAAGGAGGTCGGCGCGGACCGCATCATCAACTCGGTCGCCGCCGTCGAGCTCTACGGGGGCCCGGCGATCGTCGTCGACTTCGGTACGGCGACGACGTTCGACGCGGTCAGCGCGCGGGGTGAGTACATCGGCGGTGTCATCGCTCCCGGCATCGAGATCTCCGTCGACGCGCTCGGCGTCAAGGGTGCGCAGCTGCGCAAGATCGAGGTGGCCCGGCCGCGTTCCGTCATCGGCAAGAACACCGTCGAGGCGATGCAGTCCGGCATCATCTACGGCTTCGCGGGGCAGGTCGACGGGGTCGTGAACCGGATGGTGCGTGAGCTCGCCGACGATCCGGAGGATGTCACCGTCATCGCCACGGGTGGGCTTGCGCCGATGGTTCTCGGAGAGTCCTCCGTCATCGACGAACACGAGCCGTGGCTGACATTGATCGGCCTCCGCCTGGTGTACGAGCGCAACGTGTCCCGAACCTGAGGGTCCTCGCCCCCGCCGCCCCTACCCGTTCCCATCCCTGGGGGCTCCGCCCCCAGACCCCCGCCAGGTATCTCAGCCCGTCCGGCGTTTGAGGACGGGGCCGTCCAGGCCGAAGCGGGGGTCTGGGGGGCGGAGCCCCCAGGGGACGGGACGGGTAGGGGCGGCGGGGGCGAGACAACCCACCCCGAGTCCGCGCTGACACCCCGGAGGGACACGCGCTGACACCCCGGAGGGACACGCCTCGCCGATATGCAAATTTTGTCTGATTAGCGCGTATCGTCGCCGCATGCCCACGCCCTACGGATCCCGCGGCGGCATGGCGTTCGGTGCGCAGGAGCTGCGTGTGCTCCGTCGCGCTCTCGCCCTCGCCCTGCACCCCACCCCCGCCTCGGCCGAAGACGTCCAGGACTGTCACCGTCTCGCCGCGTCCGTCGACGAAGCCGCCCGCGAGGGGGCCAGGCTCCGGGCCTTCCTGCTGGCCGACCTCGCCCGCTACCGGGCCGCGCTGCCCGGCACGGCCGCCGGCTACCTCGTACTCCTGGAGGAAGTGCTCGGCTCCGGCTACCGGCCGCACCCGGACGACCTCGCCGCGCTCCGCGCCCTGCGCGGGAATCCCACCGCCGCGGCCCTGCTGGACCGCTGCGGCGTCCTCGCCGAGCAGGACGTCCGCGCCCGCCTCGCCCCCAGGGTCCCCCCGTCCCGTACCCGTCTGACGGCTCTGCCCGGAGGGCTGGCCTCCGGCGAGCCTGCCGCGAAGCCGCAGCCCCAGCCGCAGCCGCATCCCCCCGTCAAGAACCCGCGCCCGGACCGACCCATCCCCACCCCGGGCGAGGTCTTCCCGCCGAAGCGCAAGCCCGCGCCGCCACCGGCGAACCCCCCTCAGCAGCTCGCGGCGGGCTAGCTACTCTGGAGGCATGGACTATGTCTCCGCGCTGGTGCCCCCCGTAGTGATGGCCGTCTTCTTCATCGGGTTGATCATGACGATCGTGAAGACCCAGGGTGGGGCCAACAAGTCCAAGGAGGACGCGGTCGTCGACGCCACCCTCGCGCGCGCGGAGGCCACTCGGCAGACCTCCCGGGACAGCGAGGCCTGACCTCCGCCGCCCACCTGACGCTCATCGGCGTACGACTCATACGTTTTTCGAGTCGTACGCCCTTTTTGTTGCTGATCTCCCACTATTATTCTGAGTTGTGCCTCGCCCATTGGGAGAACTCGAAGACGCGGTCATGACGCGGGTGTGGAAGTGGAACCGCCCGGTGACCGTTCGAGAAGTCCTGGAAGACCTTCAGCAGGAACGGTCCATCGCCTACACCACGGTGATGACCGTTTTGGACAATCTCCATCAGAAGGGCTGGGTGCGTCGTGAGGCGGAAGGCCGGGCCTATCGATATGAGGCGGTCTCCACTCGTGCCGCCTACTCGGCCGCGCTGATGAACGACGCGTGGTCGCAGAGCGACAACCCTGCCGCCGCTCTCGTCGCCTTCTTCGGCATGATGAGCGAGGAACAGCGGCTCGCGCTGCGCGACGCCATGCGCATCGTGCAAGGGCCCGGCGACACCGAAAGACGTGTACCCCAGGAGGGTGCCGGGGGGAAGGCCGGGGAGAACTCTGGCGAGAACCCCGCCGCGGACCAGGGCGACACCGGGCGATAGCGTCCGCTCATGCCAGCAGAGCATCCAGCATCGCGTCCCGATGGCACCGTAAAAGCCATCACCGTACGGCGGGCCAGGACGAGCGATGTCCCGTCGGTGCGCCGCCTCCTTGACGCGAACGTCCGACGCCGCATCCTGCTCGACAAAGCGACGGTGACGCTTTACGAGGACATCCAGGAGTTCTGGGTCGCGGAGCGCGACGCCGGCTCAAGTACTGAGGTCGTCGGCTGCGGTGCGCTGCACGTGATGTGGGAAGACCTCGCGGAAGTCCGCACTCTCGCGGTGAACCCCGTGGTCAAGGGCGCCGGCGTCGGTCATCAGTTGCTGGAGAAGTTGCTGCAGACCGCCCGTTGGCTCGGCGTTCGCCGGGTTTTCTGTCTGACCTTCGAAGTGGACTTCTTCGCGAAGCACGGCTTCGTGGAGATCGGCGAGACGCCGGTTGACACCGATGTCTACGCCGAGCTGCTGCGTTCCTATGACGAGGGTGTGGCAGAGTTCCTCGGTCTCGAACGAGTGAAACCGAACACCTTGGGCAACAGCCGGATGCTTCTGCATCTGTGATCGCCGGGCGACTATTCCGCCGGACCGCCATGCCCGCGTTCCCTATGTCCGAAACGCGTATGTTTCCGGTCTTCCAGTGACCTCTGAGTCTCCACCAGGGGTTTGTGTTTTTCCAGCAAAAGCGGTTTGCTTTCCGACGTACTGCAGTACTGCATATAACAGGGGACGTGAAACTGCGGCTGACGCCGCAGACCCTCGGCCCTCAAGTTATCGATGAAAGGAAATCCGGTGGCACAGAAGGTTCAGGTCCTTCTTGTCGACGACCTCGACGGTGGCGAGGCCGACGAGACCGTGACGTTCGCGCTCGACGGCAAGACGTACGAAATCGATCTCACGACTGCCAATGCGGACAAGCTCCGTGGCCTTCTCGACGCCTACGTCAAGGGCGGTCGTCGCACCGGAGGTCGTGCTTCGGGAGGCCGTGGAAAGGCGCGCGTCGCTTCCGGTGGCAGCCAGGACACCGCGCAGATCCGCGCGTGGGCGAAGGAGAACGGTTTCGAGGTCAACGACCGTGGCCGAGTTCCCGCGACCATTCGCGCGGCCTACGAGAAGGCCAACGGCTGAGGCAAGGCCTACGGTCGGCCCCACGTCCGCGAAGAGGTCAAGGGCTGAGCGCATGCCCGCCGCAGCCGGACCCGGTGGCATTGCGTCGCCATCGTGTCCACGAGTCGTACGAGGTCGGGGGCGCCCCCACCGCCCCCAAGGGCCGACAGAGTCGGCAGCGACAGTTCCACCTTGCACCCCGGCTCGGGGGGCCGCAGCCAGACGGCGGCCCCCTGCGGACCGGACCCGCCGAACCTGTCCGCGGTGAGCGGCCCCTCCGGCACTCCCGGCGGCAGCGGAGCCTCGATGCTCCCGCCCGCGCCGATCGCCCTGAGATCCAGCGTGAGAGCGCCCCATTCCAGCCAGTCCAGCAGCCCCGGCAGTTCGTCGGCGCTCCCCGCGGCCACCCACAGCCGCATCCGCTCCCCGCACAGGGCCACCGGAGAGCCGGGCGCCAGATGCCGACGCGCGGCGAACGCCGCTTCCGCCGGAGCATCCAGGACATCGAAGCGCAGCCCTGTGACCAGCCGTAACGGCGACCCGGGCACTGTCACCCAGCCGAGTTCGTTCTCGTACCACTGCCGCATCCGATCGCTCGGGTCGACCGGACGGCGCGGGAGGGGGACCGTGGGAACCATGACAGGAGAAACAGCCGGAAGACCCCAGAGTTACGCTGGGTGTTTCCGTGCGTGCACAGAGTGTCGAAAACGAAAACATGCGCGGTGTTCGGCGGCGCAAGGTTGTTCGCCCATAGCGGAGGGAACCGGTGCACGCCGCATGGAGTGTCAGTGCGTACGGGTAAGACATCCCTAGTGGGAGGGGCGACACGCATGGCTCGGGCATCTCACGTTCGCCATCGGCGTACAGCTGGTGAGGGTATCTGCCTGGCCTGCGGGAACATCGTCTCGCACCATCAGGTTGGAGCATATGTCGGCGTTCGGGGTCAGGAGGCCAAGGACGGTGTCGGCAGTTGGAATGAGCGGTCCCCGCTTGCGGGACTAAGCTGCGGAAGGACAGCGAGGGGAGCGTCCCCTCACTGCCTGACCGCTCTGAGGAGCGATTAACGATGTTCGAGAGGTTCACCGACCGCGCGCGGCGGGTTGTCGTCCTGGCTCAGGAAGAAGCCCGGATGCTCAACCACAACTACATCGGCACCGAGCACATCCTCCTGGGCCTGATCCACGAGGGTGAGGGTGTCGCCGCTAAGGCCCTGGAGAGCCTCGGGATTTCGCTCGAGGCGGTCCGCCAGCAGGTGGAGGAGATCATCGGCCAGGGCCAGCAGGCGCCCTCGGGCCACATCCCCTTCACCCCCCGTGCCAAGAAGGTCCTGGAGCTGTCGCTCCGCGAGGCCCTTCAGCTGGGCCACAACTACATCGGCACGGAGCACATCCTGCTCGGCCTGATCCGTGAGGGCGAGGGCGTCGCCGCCCAGGTCCTGGTCAAGCTGGGTGCCGATCTCAACCGGGTGCGGCAGCAGGTCATCCAGCTGCTCTCCGGTTACCAGGGCAAGGAGACCGCCACCGCCGGCGGTCCTGCCGAGGGCACCCCCTCCACGTCCCTGGTGCTCGACCAGTTCGGCCGGAATCTCACCCAGGCCGCTCGTGAGTCCAAGCTCGACCCGGTCATCGGGCGCGAGAAGGAGATCGAGCGGGTCATGCAGGTGCTGTCCCGCCGTACCAAGAACAACCCGGTCCTCATCGGCGAGCCCGGCGTCGGCAAGACCGCCGTCGTCGAGGGCCTGGCGCAGGCCATCGTCAAGGGCGAGGTGCCCGAGACCCTCAAGGACAAGCACCTCTACACCCTCGACCTGGGCGCGCTGGTCGCCGGTTCCCGCTACCGCGGTGACTTCGAGGAGCGCCTGAAGAAGGTCCTCAAGGAGATCCGCACCCGCGGCGACATCATCCTGTTCATCGACGAGCTGCACACGCTGGTCGGTGCGGGTGCCGCAGAGGGCGCCATCGACGCGGCCTCGATCCTGAAGCCGATGCTGGCACGCGGTGAGCTCCAGACCATCGGTGCCACGACTCTGGACGAGTACCGCAAGCACCTCGAGAAGGACGCGGCCCTCGAGCGCCGCTTCCAGCCGATCCAGGTGGCGGAGCCTTCCCTCCCCCACACGATCGAGATCCTCAAGGGCCTGCGCGACCGTTACGAGGCACACCACCGCGTCTCCATCACGGACGAGGCTCTGGTCCAGGCCGCGACGCTCGCGGACCGCTACATCTCGGACCGGTTCCTCCCCGACAAGGCGATCGACCTGATCGACGAGGCGGGCTCCCGGATGCGCATCCGCCGGATGACCGCGCCGCCGGACCTCCGCGAGTTCGACGAGAAGATCGCGGGCGTGCGCCGCGACAAGGAGTCGGCCATCGACTCCCAGGACTTCGAGAAGGCGGCCTCTCTCCGCGACAAGGAGAAGCAGCTGCTGGCGGCGAAGGCCAAGCGGGAGAAGGAGTGGAAGGCCGGCGACATGGACGTCGTCGCCGAGGTCGACGGCGAGCTGATCGCCGAGGTCCTCGCCACGGCCACCGGCATCCCGGTCTTCAAGCTCACGGAAGAGGAGTCGAGTCGCCTCCTGCGCATGGAGGACGAGCTCCACAAGCGGGTCATCGGCCAGCAGGACGCCATCAAGGCGCTCTCGCAGGCGATCCGTCGTACGCGAGCGGGTCTGAAGGACCCGAAGCGTCCCGGTGGTTCGTTCATCTTCGCGGGTCCGTCGGGTGTCGGTAAGACCGAGCTGTCGAAGACCCTCGCCGAGTTCCTCTTCGGTGACGAGGACGCGCTGATCTCCCTCGACATGTCGGAGTTCAGCGAGAAGCACACGGTGTCGCGTCTCTTCGGCTCGCCCCCCGGCTACGTGGGGTACGAAGAGGGCGGCCAGCTGACCGAGAAGGTCCGCCGCAAGCCGTTCTCCGTCGTCCTCTTCGACGAGGTCGAGAAGGCCCACCCGGACATCTTCAACTCGCTGCTGCAGATCCTGGAAGACGGTCGCCTGACCGACTCTCAGGGCCGGGTCGTGGACTTCAAGAACACGGTCATCATCATGACGACCAACCTCGGCACCCGGGACATCTCCAAGGGCTTCAACCTCGGCTTCGCGGCCGCGGGTGATGTCAAGACCAACTACGAGCGCATGAAGGCCAAGGTCAACGAGGAGCTGAAGCAGCACTTCCGCCCTGAGTTCCTGAACCGTGTCGACGACACGGTGGTCTTCCACCAGCTCACCGAGGAAGACATCATCCGGATCGTCGACCTCATGATCGCCAAGGTGGACGAGCGGCTGAAGGACCGGGACATGGGCATCGAGCTCAGCCCGACCGCCAAGTCGCTCCTCGCGAAGAAGGGTTACGACCCCGTCCTGGGCGCCCGGCCGCTGCGCCGGACCATCCAGCGCGAGATCGAGGACATCCTCTCCGAGAAGATCCTCTTCGGCGAGCTGCGTCCCGGCCACATCGTGGTCGTCGACACGGAGGGCGAGGGCGAGGCGAAGAAGTTCACCTTCCGAGGTGAGGAGAAGTCCGCGCTTCCCGACGTCCCGCCGATCGAGCAGGCCGCGGGTGGAGCAGGGCCCAACCTGAGCAAGGAGGCGTAACCTCCGGGTTCGCTGAACAAAGGGGCTGCCCCGGGACTTCGGTCCCGGGGCAGCCCCTTTTTTTGCCGCTCTTCAAGGCTCACACGACGCTGTCGGTCCTCTCGATGACGGGAGTGTCCGGGAAGAACGTCAGCAGATGCTCCGGTACCTCGGTCACCTCCGGGGCGAGATGGAGCGCGACGCTACGCAGGCCAGGAAAGAGAACCGGGACTTTCGAGAGGTCCTCGTTTCCTGTGAACTTGTTGAGCTGCAGCCTTGTGACGTTCGGCAGTACCGGACCCGCGCTCCATCCGACGGCATTCCAGTTGACTCGCAGTTCTTCGAGAGCGGGAAGGCGGGCGATCTCCTCGAAGTCCTCGGGCGTCAGCCTTTCCGGGAGCGTGGCGAGACTCAGCTGCTTCAGCGTGTGCATATGGCGCAGGCCGCGCATTCCGGTGAACCGGAGAGCGTTCCTGGTGAACCGCAGATACTCCAGCGGCAGATCCAGGGGGAGAGCGGCGTCCAAGGAGTCGCCGTGCAGCGGAATACTGATGTCCATCATCCGCAAGGTCCTCGAGGCCGAGAGCGGCGCCAGGGAACCCGGCTTCAGGAGTCCGGGCAGGGCATTGAGCGAGAGAAATCTGAGGGGCAGCTCGGCGAGCGGGCCGAGGTCGTCGACGTACGGGCTGCCGGAGCTGAGATCGAGCGAGGTGATGCACCGTTGGTCCGGCAGAAAGTGCAGATCACGTAGCACGTTGTTGTCGAAGATGACGAGCTTGCTCAGCTGGTCGGGCAGGAGGCTGTTGCGGATGTCGGAAGAGTCGATGTCTCCGACGAGCTGGAGCATGGAACGGCCGCCCAGGTCGCGCAGGACGCGCAGCTCCTCGGCCGAGTGCGCGGTGAAGTAGAGGTCGTCCGGCGGCAGATGAGCCACGATTTCGGCGGCGTACCGCGCTGTGTCGAACCGGTGCGAGGTCCAGGTGAGTTGCGCTCGCACAGGCAACGACGGGTGCGACCGGAAGCGGGCCAGGACCGGGAGGGCCGCGTCCGTGCCGATGAGTGACGCCGTGATGACCACGGCCCTGGCCTCGGCGGCCGTCAGCCCCTCCGGACCGGGCAGCAGCTCCAGTACGAGCGGGCCCGCATGGGCGAGGGTACGGGCCTCCTCCGTCGTACGAGGCGGGATGAGTGAGGCGGCGTTGCGCTCCACGGCGGCCCGGACCTGGGGGTCGAGTTCCGTGGCGTGTTCCAGGGCGGCCAGCGCGAGAAGCCGTACCCGCGTACTGGCCGTGCCGGACAGCTCCTCGGCCGACCGGGTCAAGTCGCCCAGGAACGTGGCCCGTTCCCGGGGGCGGGCATGGGCGACGGCCATGCGGATCACGTCCGACCACTGATAGTCGAAGGCGTTGCGCACCAGGAGCCCGAAGTCCCCGTCCTCCACCGCCGCCCGCGCACCCAGGTAGTCCTGGAAGGTGCGGTGGACGAATTCGACAGTGCCGAGAGTGGGCTCGCGGAGCAGGCCGCTGCGTACGAGGAGGTGGCGCAGGATGTCCGGGGCGTCGCCCTGCGCGGCGGCGGACGGCAGGGACGGCAGCACGTCGGCGACGATGCGCTCGGCGCGGTCGCGGTCCATCTCGGACTGGTTGTTGCGGATGAGCCAGTAGGCGAGCCGCTGGAGGAGCTGGATCTGCGGGAGTTCGGTGAGGTGGATGCCGCCGGGGCTCTGGTGCTGGAACATGTCGCGCTCCTCGTCACGGCGCGACAGCAGCATCGACAGGGCGGCGTCGTACAACTCCTGGCGCCCGTGCGGAAGGTAGCCCCGCCGGTCGCGGTGCAGTGCGCAGATCAGTCCGCACATCAGCGGGTTGGTGGCGAGCCGGCCGAGGTCGGGCTTGGTCCCCACGGCGTCGAGGAGGGAGCGTTCATAGCCGTCGAGACGGTCGGTGTCCGTGGCGTCGAGCCGGGCCGCCGTGTGCCAGCGGCGGATGAACGCGGTCACGTCGTCGCGGCTCATGGGGGTGAGGGCGAGTTCGGTGAAACCGTCGGGGGCGAGCCAGTGCTCGCGGACGGCCGACGGACGGGACGTCACCAGCCACTGGTTGCCGGGATAGACGTCCAGCAGTTCGCGCAGCCAGCGGCGGGTGCGCTCGCGGTCCCGCTCGGGGATCTCGTCGATGCCGTCGACGAGCAGCAGACCGCGTCCCGCGCCGAGGACACGGTCGCTCCAGCCGTCCGGCTGAGTGGCGTGGAAGGGCACGCGGACGGCGGAGAGGAAACCGTCGGGTGCCGGAAGTCCGTCGGCGCGGCGGACGAGGGTGCGCAGGGGCAGCACGAACGGGATCCGGTCGCCCCGCTCGCCCCGGGACGACGTCACGGCCAGCCACTGCACGAGCGTGGTCTTGCCGGAGCCGGCCACTCCACGCAGCAGCACCAAGTCCTGTTCGGCCAGGGCCTGGTCGGCGCGGAGCGTGCTGCTGCTGGTCGCGATCTGCGTCCCGTTCGGGCCGGTGGCCTCCGTGTCCTCCTCGGGGCGCAGAGCCTGGAGGCTGAGGTAGGCGGCGTCGAGCGGCCAGCGTTCGGGGGAGTTGACGAGGTCGATGCCGTAGATGGTGAGGCGGCTGTGCTTGGTGGCGACGTACGCGAGATACCGCTGCTCGAACGCGGGGTCCGTGCCCGCTGACGTCGGCGTCCGCGCGATCAACTCGTCGACCTTGGCGATGAGCTCACTCTGCCTCCGGCTCTGCTCCACCAGCGTGCGGGCCACAAAGGACGAGCGCTGGGTGAAGAAGTGCAGGATGTGCAGGCAGGCCGTGCCGAGGATCCGTTCGTAACAGAGGGTCGCGTCGAAGGAGAGGTCCCGCTCGGGGTTGCCGCTCGCGGCGCGCAGATGTCGGGCGAGCGCCTCGTGACCGAGTTCCACGGCCTGTACGTCGGTCATGGCAAGGTCGCCCAGGGCGTGCAGGGTGTCGGCGAGGGCGTGCACGACGGCCTGTTCCTCGTCGGCGGCCAGGGGGCGCTCCCCGGTCCGCAGGGCCCGCGCGACCAACTCGGCGGAGAGCTTGGTCAGTTCCTTCTCTCCCAGGGTCCGCTTCTCGCCCTTGAAGGAGACGAACCCCGAGATCCGCACCGGTTTCTCGACCAGCCCGGCGCCCGAACCGTCCACCACGAAGAGCTTCTTGATGAGCGGCGCGACCACACTCGACGCCAACTTGGCACCTATGGCTGCTGGTTCCATGTCGCTCCCCCGGACGGCACGGTGATGGATCGATCGATCCGGTTCAGCCTAAGGGCTTGCGGGGAATCAAAGTGTTGCTTCCCGTCCTGAAGCTCGTTGGTGTGGTATGCGCATCCCGGATGAGACTCGTGACCAACTCGCCG